>JALZEZ010000417.1 GCA_030861775.1 Actinomycetota bacterium | reverse complement strand
GCGCGGGCCGCCGCGGTGCGGATGGCGGTCGCTGCCCCCGCCCTCCGGCGGCAGCTCCAGCTCGGCGTCGGTCTGCTTGACCGCCCACCAGACGAGCGTCAGCAGCATGATCACCGGGATCTTCAGCACGACCATCATCCAGAAGAAAGCCCAGCCCACGGCGCCAGGGTACCCGGTTATCGGCTCTTCGACGCGCAGGCCGAGCCTGGGGGTACGATCCGGGCTGCGATGAGCGACGTGGGGCTCTTCGGGCCCGATTCCGTGACATGGCGCGTCAACCGGGAGGGCGTCCTCCTGGTGGGTGGTGGCACCGCCCTGATCCTCCAGCTCGCGCACCCCCTGGTGGCGGCGGGCGTGCAGCAGCACTCGAACTACCGCGAGGACCCCTGGGGCCGCCTCTACCGGACCCTCGACCTGACCACGAAGATCGTGTTCGGCTCGACGGCCACGGCCGAGGAGGCGTCGGCGCGCATCCGCCACACGCACGGCCGCGTGCGCGGCACGAGCGACGAGAGCGCGGGCGCGTTCCGCGCCGGGACGCCGTACGACGCGCGCACGCACGACCTGATCATGTGGGTCCACGCCACCCTCGTGCACACCTCGCTGCTCGTCTACCAGCGCTACGTGAAGCCGCTGACCATCGCCGAGCAGCGCGCCTACTACGAGGAGCAGAAGCTGCTCGGTGAGATGTTCGGCGTGCCGCGCGAGCACCAGCCGGAGACCTTCGCCGACTTCAACGACTACTTCGAGGGCATGCTCGCGAGCGACCGCATCGTGGCCAGCGACGCGCTGCGCGACGTCGTCGACGCGGTGATGAACCCCGAGCTGCCGTTCGTCGCCCGCCCCGTGATCGAGGCGCTCAACCTGGCCACCGTCGGGCACCTGCCCGCGTCGCTGCGCGACGAGCTCGGGCTGCCCTGGGGGCCGAACCGCCGACGACTGCTGGAGGCCTCGCGCTTCGTACTCGGCGCGGCGCTTCCGGTGCTGCCGAAGCTGCTGCGCGAGTTCCCGCCCGCACGCAGCGCCGACCGGCGCGCGCGCCGGCTCGCGGCCGCCTAGCTGCGCCTCGAACCGGCGCTTCATATAGCGTCGGCGGCGAGCTTCGGGGAGGAGTCCTATGTCGATCGGGAGGCGATCGCAGCTGGTCGTGCGTTTGCTCACGCTGGCCGCGTTGCTGGTTGCCGTGCTCGCGGCGGCCTGGCTCCTGTTCGCGTCCAGCGATCCCTACCGGCTGACGATCACGCTCGACAACGCGAGCCAGCTCGTCAAGGGCAACCAGGTGAAGGTCGGCGGCGTGCCCGTGGGCACGATCTCGAAGCTCGAGCTGGGTGACGACGCGCAGGCGCTGATCGAGCTCGAGATCACCGACGAGGACCTGACGCCGCTGCACGTGGGCACCACGGCCGAGGTCCGCTCGACCTCGCTCTCCGGCATCGCCAACCGCTACGTCGCGCTCAAGCCCGGGCCGAACAACGAGGACAGGATCGAGAGCGGCGGCTCGATACCGGCGGCCGACGCCAGATCGGAGGTCGACCTCGACGCCGTCCTCAACACGCTCACACCCGAGGCGCTGGCCGACCTGCGCAAGGCCGTGCGCGGCCTCGGCGGGCTGGCCGACGGGCGCGGCCGCGAGCTCGAGGCCGCCATCCGCGCCCTCAACCCCGCGCTGTCGCAGACGGCCGCCACCACCCGCGAGGTCGTGCGCGACGAGCCCCGCTTCGCGCGCTTCCTGGTCGACTCGGCGCGGGTGGTCTCCGCCGTGGCCGGGCGCGAGGCGGACCTCGACCGGCTGGTCCCCGCCACGGGCGCGACGCTCAGCGCGATCGCCTCGCGCACGGCCGAGCTCGACAGCTCGCTCCAGCAGCTTCCGCCCACGCTGCGCGAGGCGAACACCACGCTGGTGAACCTGCGGGCGCTGGTGCGCGACCTGCGCCCGGCCGTTCGCGAGGCGCGCCCGGTGGCCCCGCTGCTGACCGAGACGCTGCGGCGGCTCCAGCCCGTCGCGCGCCAGGGCGTGCGCGTGATCCCGGCCCTGCGGCGCCTGGTCGACCGGCCCGGGCGCGAGGACCTAGTCGGCGTCCTGGCCTCGATGCCCGCCCTCGAGGACAAGGCGGTGCCGGCGTTCGAGTCCGCGGTGGAGACCGTGGAGGACGCGCTGCCGCACGTGCGGGTCATCCGTCCCTACATCCCCGAGGGGATGGCCGGGCTGATCCGCGCCTACGGCGGCTCGAACGGCGGCTACTACGACGCCAACGGCCACTACCAGCGCATCGGCTTCGTCGGCAGCGGCTTCACGCTGGCGCCCGGGCTCGGCTCGGTCGCGCTCCAGCAGCCGGAGGACGGCGGCCTCGCGGGCTATCGGACCTTCCTGCGCAACCGCTGCCCCGGCGCCGCGGCCCAGCCGCACCCGGACCGCTCGAACCCGTACAAGGACTCGCCGAGCTTCCCGTGCGACCCCGAGCAGGTGCCGCCGTGATCCGGCGCCTCGCGCTCTCCGTCCTCTCGGTGGCCGCGGTCGTGGCGCTGGCCGTGCTGTCGACCGGCGCCGCGCCGGGCCAGTCCGTCTACGAGGTCGACGCGATCTTCGACAACGCCAGCTTCCTGATCGAGGGGCAGGACGTGAAGGTCGGCGGCGCCCAGGTGGGTTCCGTCAAGAAGGTGAGCCTCACGCGCGATCGCAAGGCCCGCGTGACGATGGAGCTCGAGGAGCGCTTCGGGCCGTTCAAGCGCGACGCCCGCTGCTCGATCCGCCCGCAGAGCCTGATCGGCGAGAAGTTCGTGCAGTGCATCCCGGGGACGGCGGACTCCCCCGCCCTCGGGAAGGGCGGCGGAGAGCGTCCCGTCGTGCCGGTCCACCGCACGAACTCGCCGGTCGACCTCGACCTCGTCTTCGGCGCGCTGCGGCGGCCGGTCCGGGAGCGGCTGACGATCCTGCTCAACGAGCTCGGGACGGGCCTGGCCGGCAGGCCCGCCGAGATGAACGCCGCGATCCGGCGCGCGAACCCGGCCCTCCAGGAGGCGCGTCGCACGCTGGAGATCCTCGGCTCCGAGCGCCGCACGCTCGGGCGCCTGATCGACGAGTCCGACCGCGTGCTGGCCGAGCTGGCCCGGCGCCGCGGCGCGGTGCGCGAGTTCATCTCGAACGCCGATGCGGTCACGCGCACGATGGCTGGCCGGCGCGGCGACATCGACCTGGCCCTGCGCCGCCTGCCGCCGCTCTTGGCGGAGCTCGAGCCGTCGGCGCGCGAGCTGGCCGGGCTCGCGTCCGAGGGACGGCCGGTGGTGCGCGAGCTGGGTGCCGCCGCCCCCTGGGTG
>JALZEZ010000156.1 GCA_030861775.1 Actinomycetota bacterium | reverse complement strand
GAGGGCGGACGGCGCGCGCGCCGCTCCGCTTCCGGCCGCCGCGCGGCACCAGCAGCCGCGACGTGCTGGCGTTCTGCGTCCGCGGCCAGCTGAAGCTCGACCTCGGCCGGCCCTCGCCGCTGACCGAGCGCTGCGGCGAGTCGAGCCTGCCGATGCCGGAGCGCTGAGGCGGCTCAGCCGCCGCGCTCGACCGCCGTCAGCACCGCGCGCGCGAAGGCGTTCAGGCCCTCGTGGTCGTCGGGGACGTTCCAGCCCATGCGCGCGATCACCAGGTCGTGGCTCGGTATGACCAGGATGTTCTGCCCGAACGCGCCGCTCGCGAAGTACACGTCCTCGGGCAGCGAGCGGAACGGCTCCGACCCGTGGTTGAGCCACCAGAAGCCGCCGTAGCCGGGCGAGGTGGGCGCCGGCGCGCGGACGAAGTCCACCCAGCGCTCCGAGAGCACGCGCCGCCCTGCGAGGCGGCCGCGGCGCAGGTGGAGGAGGCCGAGGCGGGCCAGGTCGCGCGGGGTGGTGAAGGCGGTCCCGCTGGCGATGAAGTGGCCGTACGGGTCGGTCTCGAGCGTGGTCGAGCGCATCCCCAGCGGCTCGAGCATGCGCCGCTGCGGGAACGACTGCGGGTCGCCGCCCGCCCGGCGGACGACGCGCCGCATCGCGTACGCCAGCGCCAGCACGTTGGCGTTGCGGTACTGCCAGCGGGTGCCGGGCGGGACCTCGAGCGGCGCCTCGATGGCGTCCGCGTACGTGTCGAAGCCGTCGAAGTAGATGAACGCGTGCTCGCTCTCGGGGGTGAACGTCTCCAGGCTGCGCTCGGTCCCCTCGAACTGGTTCTGCCTGAGCCCGCTGCTCATGTTCAGGAGCTGGCGCACGGTGATCGCCCGGCGCGCGTCGCCGGTCCAGGCCGGGATCGGGGCGGGGCGGTCGAGCCGCAGCAGCCGGCGGTCCACGAGCAGGCCGGCCAGCGTGGCGGTGATGCTCTTGGCCACCGACCAGCTCCGCTGGGGGACGAACGGGCCGAAGCCGTCCGCGTAGCGCTCGCCGACCAGCTCGCCGCGGTGGACCACGACCAGGCCGCGCGTGCCGGGCCGGTTGACGTAGGCCTCGAGCGCGGCGTCGAGCAGGGGGCGGTCGATGTCGCTCGCGCCGTGCCAGATGCGCTCGCCCAGCGGCCACGGCTCGCTCGCGGGCGGGCCGCGCCAGGGGAAGCGCCGCGGCTTGTGGTGCAGGCGGCCGGAGTACGCCGGCAGGATGTTGCAGCCCTGCGACTTGGCCCGGACCGCGGTGCGCGGCGGCTGGCCGGGGTGGTGGACGGTCACGCTCGCGCGGGCCCGGTCGATGTCGATCCGGGCGCTGTCGATCGCGAAGCCGGGCGCGAGCGCCGAGGCCTGGCGGAGGTCGGTCAGGATCGGCTCCGGGTCCTGCCCCGCGATGAGCACCCGCGAGCAGAGCTCCTTGGCCGCGAAGGCCGAGGCGTACTCGGCCGGCTGCCCGTCGAACTCGGGCCCGGGTGGCGTGGGGTTCTTCGCGTGCGCGGCGGTCGCCGCCGCGAGCGCGGCAGCGAGTTGCAGCAGCACGGTCGCGCGCACCCCCCGGCGTCCCATGTCGGGTCCTTTCCCCCGAACGGGAGGGGCTATGCGTGGAGCGGGGCCGCCGGGCGCGGCGAGCACGCGACCACGCGGTCGCGGCCGAGGTCCTTCGCGGCGTACACGGCCGCGTCCGCGACCCGGAACAGCGACTCGCGGCACACGCCGTCGCCGGGGTAGGCGGCCACCCCGACGCTCACCGTCACGGCGACCGGGCCGCACACGGCGCCCTCCATCCGGGTCACGTCGTGCCGGATCCGCTCCGCCACGTACACGCCCCGCTCGCTGTCGGACTGGGCGAGCAGGATGCCGAACTCCTCGCCGCCCAGCCGGGCCACGACGTCGTGCGGGCGGGTGGAGGCGGTGAGTACGCGCGCCACGCGGGCCAGGACGTCGTCGCCGGCCGCGTGCCCGAAGCGGTCATTGATCTGCTTGAAGCGGTCGATGTCGGCCACGAGCAGCGCCACCGACTCGCCGTTGCGGCGCGCGCGCTCGAGCTCCTGCACGAAGCGCTCCTCGAAGCCGCCGCGGTTGAGGATGCCGGTGAGCGGGTCGACCCGGGCCGCGCGCGCGAGCGTGGAGAGGAGCCGGGTCACCCGCTGGCGCAGGAAGGCGACCACGAAGCCCGCCAGGCAGAACGCGCTGAGCATCACGAACCAGGTGCCGAGCGAGATGTCGAGCCCGCCGGCGAACACCGCGTAGCTGGCCGCCGCGCCCGTGGCCACGATCGCCGGCGGCACCGCCCGCAGGGGGAAGAAGTAGCCCGCGAACAGCACCAGCCAGAGGTAGAACCCGATCGCCGGGAGGATCGAGTCCGCGGTCATCTCGCGGTGGCCGTAGACGGCGAAGACGGTGATGCAGCCGACCGCGAGGCCGCTCAGGCAGTAGACCCCGGCCGGCGAGAGGCTCCTGCGCAGCAGGATTCCGGCGGCCCCGAGCGCGATCGCCGCCAGGGCCATGGTGACCGCCACGAGCGGGACGAGGTCCTCCGCGTTCGGCAGCGCCAGGCTGAGCAGGCCGAGCACGCCGGCGGCGATGAACATCGTTCCGCCGTAACGCGCGGCGGCGACCCAGTCGAGATGCGGTTCACCACTCTCGTCGAGGGCGATGCCGGGCGGCAGCGACTCCGGACGCAGGAGCATTCTTGGCGTATCGGCACAACCGCCGCCGAAATTGAGCAAATTAGCCCAAACCGGTTAGGTGCGGAACGCCTCGATCACGGCCCTCGCGCCGTCCGGGCCGCGGTAGGCCGGCGGCCAGAGCAGCGTGCGCTCGTAGACGCCCGCCCAGCGCTCGGCGTAGCGCTCGCGCACCTGCTCGGGGGTGCCGGCCAGGGCGATCGTGTCGAGCATCCGGTCGGACACGCCCTCCGCCATCCCCATGAAGTCGCCGGACCGCCAGGCCGAGCGGATCGCCTCGACCTCCGGCTCGAACCCGTGCAGGCGGTGCACCACCTGGTACGTCTTCACCGTGGAGTTGAAGGCCACGATCGCCTTCGCGTCGCGCCGGGCGACCTCGCCGTCGGGGTCCACGCAGCAGGTCAGGTAGCCGGCGATCGGGACCGGGTCCGAGCGCCCGGCCCGCTCGGCGCCGCGGGCGAGCGCCGGGCGAGCGACCTGCTCCACGTACTCGGGCGTGAACAGCGGATGCCCGACCAGCCCGTCGGCCACCGCCCCGGCGGCCTCGATCATGCGCGGGTTCACGCCGGCCATGTAGATCGGCAGGTCGTCGCGCAGCGGCGGCGCGACGGGCGCCGTCGGCTTGACGCGCAGCGTGTAGAAGCGGCCCTCGTGGTCGATCGGCCCGCGGTCGAGCCGCAGCAGCGCCCGAACCAGCGGGACGAGCTCCTCCATCCGGCCGGCCGGGTGCTCACCGTCGAGGCCGTGCCACTCCTGCTGCATCCGCCGCGTGCCGGTGCCGAGGCCGAGCGTGAAGCGGCCGCCGCACAGCTCGTCGAGGTCGCGCGCCTCGGCCGCCAGCACGAGCGGCGTGCGCCCGAACGCGTACGCGATCGCGCTGCCCAGCTCGATCCGCTCGGTCGCCCCCGCCATCGCCGCGAGCGCCACGGTGGCCGAGCGGTCGTAGAACTCGGTGGCCCAGACCGACTCGAACCCGGCCTCCTCGGCGAGGCGCGCCTGCTCGGCCAGCTCGTGCACGCCGCCGCTGCTGGTCACGAGCGAGACGGCGCTCATGCCCCGACGGCGCTCATGCCCCGACGGCGCTCATGCCCCGACGGGCGCGAAGCTCGGCGGCCGCTTCTCCACGAAGCTCGCGACGCCCTCCACGAAGTCCGGCGCCTGGAGGGACTCGACCATCAGGCCGTTCGCCTCACCCACCGCGTCGGTGAGGCCGCGGTCCAGGTCCGCGTAGACCTGCCGCTTCATCGCGGCCATGCTCGAGGGAGCGCAGCTCACCGCCAGGTCGCGCGCGTAGGCGAGTGTCTCGTCGAGCAGCCGCTCGCCGGGCAGGGCGCGGTTCACGAGCCCGAGGCGCTCCGCCTCGTCGCCGAGCACGACGCGCCCCGAGAGCAGCAGGTCGAGGGCGTGTGCCGGCCCCACGAGCCGCGGCAGGATCCAGGAGATCCCGTGCTCGGCCACCAGCCCGCGCCGGGCGAACGCGGTCGTGAGCTTCGCGTCCTCCGCCGCGAAGCGGATGTCGCACATGAGCGCCTGCACGAGCCCGATCCCGGCGCACGGCCCGTTGATCGCGGCGATGACCGGCTTCGGCACGCTCAGCGGGAACGCCTGGGGGCGGGTGTCCTGCCGCGAGGCCGCCGCCTCGAGCCCGTCGCTGCCGATCTCCTGGAGGGACTGCATGTCGGCGCCCGCGCAGAAGCCGCGGCCGGCGCCGGTCACGACGATCGCGCGCACGTCCTCGCGCGCGGCGCAGTCGCCGAGCAGGTCGAAGTACGCGCGCTGCATCTCGCCGGTCCACGCGTTGAGCCGGTCCGGGCGGTTGAGCGTGAGCACCGCCACGCCCTCGTCGACGGTCCTCTGCACGACCTCGCTCATGCTCACCTCCGTCTCGCTCACCGGCTGGGTAGCGTACGCACGGATGAGCACCGGGGTTCGGCTGCGCCAGGCCGTGCTGGTCGCCGCCGAGCTCGACCCCGTCGCCACCAGGCTGCGGGACGAGCTCGGGCTGGGCGAGCCGTTCGCCGACCCCGGCGTGGGCGAGTTCGGGCTGCGGAACGCGGTGTTCGCGCTCGGCGACTGCTTCCTGGAGGTGGTCTCCCCCACCCGGCCGGGCACGGCCGCGGGGCGCTACCTCGAGCGCAATGGCGGCGACGGCGGCTACATGCTGATCTTCCAGCTCGACGACCTGGCGGCCGCGCGCGAGCGCGTGAGCGAGATGGGCATCCGGGTGGTCTGGCAGATCGACCTGCCGGACATCTCCGGCACCCACCTGCACCCGGCGGACATGCGCGGCGCGATCGTCTCGCTCGACCGGGCGGAGCCGCCGGAGTCGTGGCGCTGGGGCGGGCCGGACTGGACGGGCCGGGGCGGGACCGGGGCTCCCGGGCGCCTGTCGGGCGCGACGGTGGCGGTCCCGGACGCCGACGCGGTGGCGGCGCGCTGGGGACGGGTGCTGGGCGTGGAGGCGGACGACCGCGAGCTGGCCCTCGACGGCGGCCGGATCCGGTTCGCCGAGGCCGCCGCCGGCGACGGCCTCGTGGAGGTGACCGTGTCCGTGCCGGGCCGCGACGGCGGGAGCACGGAGATCGGCGGCGCGCGGTTCACCTTCGAGGAATCTGGAAACATCCGCTCGCCGTGACCCGCTTCGCCGCCGACCGACCGCTGGGCATCGCCCCCGCGACCGCGCTCGACTACCGCGAGCTCGCCCGCCGGCGCCTGCCGCGGCAGATCTTCGACTACGTGGACGGGGGCGCCTACGAGGAGGCCACGATGCGCGCGAACGTGACCGACCTGGAGCGCGTGCTCCTGCGTCAGGTCGTGATGCGCGACGTGAGCGTGCGCGACCCGGCGGTCGAGGTGCTCGGCCAGCGGCTGGCGCTCCCGATCGTGCTGGCGCCGGTCGGCCTGGGCGGCATGCTCGCCCGCCGGGCGGAGGTCCAGGCGGCGCGCGCGGCGGAGTCGGCCGGGGTGCCGTTCGTCGAGTCCACGGTCTCGATCTGCAGCATCGAGGAGGTGGCGAAGGCCACCAGCACGCCGCCCTGGTTCCAGCTCTACGTGATGCGCGACCGGAGCTACGCCGAGGACCTGCTGGCGCGGGCGAAGGCGGTCGGCGCGCCGGTGCTGGTGCTGACCGTGGACCTGGCCGTGGTCGGCGCGCGCCATCGCGACACGCGCAACGCGGCCGTCGGCAAGGCCAGCACCTGGGCGACCGTGCGCCGCGGGCTCGACATCGCCAGCCACCCGGGCTGGGTCAGGGACGTGGCCGTGCGCGGGCAGCCGCTGACGTTCGGCAACCTGGAGAAGGCCGTACCGGAGGCCCGCTCGCCGGCGGCGTTCAAGGACTGGGTCGACTCCCAGTTCGACCCGAGCGTGACCTGGGACGACATCGCCTGGGTGCGCGAGAACTGGGACGGCCGCCTGGTGGTCAAGGGCGTGATGGACCCCGAGGACGCGCGCCGCGCCGCGAGCGTGGGCGTGGACGGCCTGGTCGTGTCGAACCACGGCGGCCGCCAGCTCGACGCGGTGCCCTCGACCACCAGGACCCTCCCTGACGTGGTGGACGCGGTCGGCGACGAGGTCGAGGTGCTGGCCGACGGCGGCGTCCGCACCGGGCTCGACGTGGTGAAGATGGTCGCCCTCGGCGCCCGCGCGGTCCTGATCGGCCGGGCCTGGGCCTGGGCCGTGGCCGCCCGCGGCGAGGCCGGCGTGCGCCACGTGCTCGACGTGATGAAGGCCGACATCGACACCGCGCTCGGCCTGACCGGGCAGACCGCGGTGGCCGACCTCGACCGCTCGGCCCTGTACGAGGCCGGCGAGCACGTCGCCCCGCCCCGCTAGCGCGCCTTGACCGACGCCAACGCGCTCGTCCAGGCGATCGTCGACGCGCTCAACCGCGGCGACTGGGACGGATTGCTCGACCGCGCGGCGCCGGAGTTCGAGTACGACCTGACCCGCACCGACAGCCCGCTGCGCGGCGTGCACTCCCGCGCCCAGATGCCGCGCGTGCTCGACGAGTTCCTGGGCTCGTGGGAGAGCGTGCGCTACGAGCCGCACGAGGTGATCGAGCGCGGCGACCGGCTCGTGATCCCGTTCACCACCCACTTCCGCGGCCGCGACGGGATCGAGATGCACAGCGAGGCCGTCTGGGTGTGGACGCTGCGCGCCGGGGCGCTGGTCCGGGTCGTGCTGTTCCAGGACCGGGCGGAGGCGCTCGCGGCCGCCGGCGGCGCAGGTTAGGGTCGCGCCGTGCGCGTCCTCCAGGTCATCTGGGACGGCGGCGGCAACACCGCGCCGCAGCTCGCGATCGCCCGCGCGCTGGTGGGCCGCGGGCACGAGGTGCGGGTGCTCGGGCACCGCGCGCAGCGGCAGAAGATCGAGGCCGCGGGAGCGGAGTACGTGCCCTACCGCCACGCGCCGGAGGGCGACGCGAGCAGGCCGGAGACGGACATCCTGCGCGACTGGGAGCCGCGTACGCCGGTGGGCGCGCTGGCCCGAGTGCGCGACCGGCTCATGTACGGGCCGTCGGCCCTGTTCGCGCGCGACGTGGTCGAGGCCGTAGAGGCGAGCCCGGCCGACGTGGTCGCCTGGGACTACCTCCTGCTCGGCGCGGGGACCGGCGCGGAGCGGGCCGGGATCCCCTCGGCGGCGGTGGTCCACACGATCTACCCCTTCCCCGCGGACGGCCTGCCGCCGTTCGGCCTCGGCTTCCAGCCCGCCGGCGGCCCTGCCGGCCGGCTGCGCGACGCCGCGCTGCGGCCGCTGCTGC
>JALZEZ010000025.1 GCA_030861775.1 Actinomycetota bacterium | reverse complement strand
CCCTCCTCCTCCGGCACCGCCGCCCCACCCCGCGCCTCGCGGCCGGGCGGGCGCTGGCCGCGGCGGGGGTCTCCTCGATGATCGACGTCAGCGACGGGGTGGCCACCGACGCGGGACACCTCGCCGAGGCGAGCGGCGTCGCGATCGAGGTCCGGCTCGAGGCGTTACCCGTCGCGGCCGGTGTGGAGGCCGTCGCACTGGCGGCGAACCGCGACCCGCTCGAGCTGGCCGTCGCGGGCGGCGACGACTACGAGCTGCTCTTCACGGCCGATCCGGCGCGGCGCGAGCCGATCGAAGCTGCCGCCCGCGCGGCGGGCACCTGGGTGCGCTGGCTGGGACGTGTCGCGCCGGGAGCCGGGGTCCGGCTCGTCGGAGCGGACGGGAAGCCGGTCGCGATCAGCGGATTCGAGCACCTCTGAGACGCTCAGCGCCCTCGGGCCGGCTACCGCGTACCGATCCTGACGTGGTCGTACTGGACGCGCCAGTTGTTGCTGTTGCCCGCCGGCTGGTTGTTGATGCTGTTGTAGAGGCCGAGGCGGAACATCTGGCTCTTCGCGCCGCTGATCAGGGTCTCCTGCGTCTGCTTCGGCATCACCTCGACGCCGTCGATCCACATCCGCTCGAAGCCGACAGACGCGTTGCTGCTCCACTTGGCGTGAAGGGCGACTCGGTGCCACGTGCCCTTGCTGAACGTCCCGAGGGGGTACACCGTCTCGCGGCTGACCGTGCAGCCGCCGCCTAGGAGAGTGATCGCGCCCCCGCGGATGTTCTGAAGCAGCTCGAACTTGCTCGGGTCGGAGCTCCGCCGGACCAGCATCCCGCCGCCGTAGCAGCTGCCTGCGTCATCCGGAGCGCCATGACCGGCGGTCTTGGTCTGCATGATGTTCGGACGGCGGGCGTGCGGCTGGTCCGGGATCGTCACGTCCGACGGGACCCGGAAGCTCCACTCGTAGACCATCTCCGCGCCCTCGGCGCCGGCACATTGGTGCGGCGTGACGGTGCTGTGGCACTGGATCTCAGCTCGAGTGCTCGTCGACGTGAGGCCGGACTCGATCACCTTCGTCCCGTCGACGGCCGCGTAGCCGGACGGCGTAATCCGGTTGAAGTACGCGCCGGTGCCGTCCAGGAACTTGCCGGTGCCGGCGCAGGACTGGATGCACCAAGCGCCGAGCGCGAACTCCTGCGGGAACGTCGCTCCCTCGAACGAGTCCTGGAAGGTCGTCGTGTAGGCCGGCGGCCCGCCGGGCGGTGCCGTACACACCTCCTGCGCCGCGTTGCTGGAAGCGAGTCCGTACTCGTTCCTGAACTCGTCGGCGAGCTTCGGCGCGTTGTCCACGCGGAAGAGCATCTCGTCGTTGCGGTTCAGCGCCGGTCCGGTCAGGTTGTGCGAGCCGGTCCACACGGTTGCGCGGTAGGCGCCGTTGAAGGTGCCGTACGCGGCGATCGCCTTGTGGTGCAGCTTGCGCACGGCGATGATCCGCAGGTCGCCGGGCGTCGTGCAGAGGAGCTCCTTCGCCTGGGGGCCGATGTCGACGTAGTCGGAGTCCGGCGGCTCCCTGTCGACATAGTTGACGGCGATCCGGACCTCGCAGCCGTTGCGACTCAGGCGCGCGAGCTCGTCGATGGCCGCGAGGCGGGCGTCCTCGAGGAAGTTGTGCAGGACCGTCACCCGGCAGTCGGTCGCGCCGCCCTCGCCCGGTCCCTTCAGCAGCTTCAGCTGGGTCTCCCAGAGATCGGTCTGCTGCTCAGGCGAGAAGATCCCGGTCGTGCCGGAGATCGACGCGCTGAACTGGCCCTTGCCCTCCGTCCCCGCCGGATTCGGATTGGGCCAGGTGTAGTAGTCGAAGTTCGGACCCCACCTCCCGTCCGCCCCGTTCCACTGGTCGCGGAACGCGACCTCCACGGCGGCGTTCAGCCCGGCGTCGTCGAAGACGCTGACCGCGTTGTTCCAGGCGTTGGTGCCGGTGTCCGCATTGAGGTTGGCCGACGAGACCCACGTCGCCGGGGAGAAGTCGCCGTTCACGTAGCGCCGGGTCCGCGAGAACGTGAAGTACTTCATGTGCTGGATGCTCGCCGGCGGGTCGCCGTTGGGCCCGGCCGGGGTGTAGGAGAGGCAGCCGCGCTCGCACTCCTTGATGTGCAGTCTCGCCCGGGGGCCGGCGTCCCAGTCGCCGAAGATGCCGAGCTCCGGTACACCGGCGGTCGGCGCCGCCTGGCCCAGGTGGTCCACGACGAGCCAGATGTCGACGCCCCTCTTCGCGGCCTCGCGCAGATCTATCTCGATCCGCCCCTCGTCCGGGATCCGGTAGATCGCGCCGCCGATGTGGGAGCCCGTCTCGGCCCTGTCGATCAGGCCCCCGAGGTGGGTGAGAATCGTGCTGTCAGGGGCGGACGCGCTGCCCTCGGCGAAGGTCACGTCGGCGCGGGACTGGTTCAACGGGCCGACGCTCACGGTGCGCCCGGCATGCGCCGCCGCGGGCAGCGCGAGCAGGACGGTGATGGCCACGGCGGCCAGGTTCCTCGGCACGAGTCCTCCCGAAGGACGTAGGGGTGTGATCGGAGCCTAGTCCCGATTCCACCGCCCGCGCGTCGGGGTGCACCCTGAACCCGCACCCCAGGCTTTTCGACCGCGCGCTCGTGAGCCGCTCGCTCACCGCAGCCGCGCGCCGAAGACGCCGCCGCCGGACTCGCGCCCGTAGGCAGTGGTCCCGGCGTAGATCCGCGACCCGTTCGGCGCGATCGCAAGCGACGCCACCCACGTGGTCGTCATCGTGCCCGTGACGTCGGTCCACGTCGCCCCCGCGTTCGTGCTCTTGAAGACCCCGCCGCGGCCGTCCGGGTCGTACCCGCCCGCGTATACGGCGCGCGGGTTGCGCGGGTCGATCGCCAGCGCGCTGACGGTCGGCAGCGGCGGGCGCGAGCCCGGCGGCCTCCAGGTGCGGCCGCCGTCGGTCGAGACGATGAGCGCCCCGCCGTCGATGCCGAGGTAGATCACGCGCGGGTCGCGCGGGTTCACCTCGATGTGGGTCAGGTCGATCGCGGGATCGACCGGCATCGTCCGCCAGGTGCGCCCGCCGTTCGTCGAGCGGTAGAGCCCGGCCCCGGCGGCCCAGACCGTCCCGGGGCGGCGCGGATGGACGGCGACCGAGAAGATCGTCGCGTTCAGCTTCGTCCGCCGCCAGGTGCGGCCGCCGTCGCGGGAGCGGAAGACGCCGTTGCGGTAGGCGCCGGCGTACACGCTCCTGGCGTCCGAGGGCGCCATCGCCACAGCGCGGTAGTCGTCGACCGGCAGCCCGCGCGCCGCGCGCCAGACGCGGCCCCCGTCGACCGTGCGCATGACGGTCCCGTTCGCCGCCGCCAGCGCGACGTTGGGCGAGCCCGGCGACACGTCGAGCCCGCTGACGATCAGCCCGTCCAGGCCGGCCTCGCTCCAGCTCCGACCCGCGTCGCGGCTGCGGGCGACGCCTCCGTAGGTCCCCGCGTAGACGGTCGACGGCGACGACCGCGAGACCGCCAGGGAGCGGATCTCGTCGCCGAAGATGCCGCGGTTCGACGGCACCCACGGTGGCGCGCCCGACACGCGGAACAGGCCGCGGTGCTCCATGGCGACGAACGCGCGCCGCGGGTCCGCCGGATCCACCTCGACGTCGCGGACCCAGTCGGCCGGAAGCCCCGCGAGGTCGGTCCAGGTGGAGCCGCGGTCGGCCGAGGTGAACAGGTGCCCCTGGAAGCCGAGGTACAGCCGGTTCGGGTCGCCCGGGAAGATCGACAGCGAGCCCTCGCTGAGCGGCGGCGCCGTGAAGAGCGCCTGCCAGGTCACCGCGCCGTCGGTCGATCGCAGCAGCTCGAAGTCCTGGCTGAAGGTGTAGACGGTGTCGGGGTCCTCGGGGCTGACCGTGAGGAAGTCGTAGTGCGACAGCGCGTTGGTCCGCTTCGCCCACGTGGAGCCGCCGTCCGTGCTGCGCATGAAGGCGTTGTCGGCGATGGCGTAGACGACGTTGGGCGCGCTTGGGGCTATCCCGACTCGCTGAGCGCCGCGCCCCGGGTTCACCAGCTGCCAGGTGGCGCCGCCGTCGGTGCTTCGCGAGACACCCTCCGTCGCCCCCGCGAAGACCCTGCTCGGATCGCTCGGATCGACCGTGATGTCGTCCATCGACCCCGCCTCCGGCCGGGCGAGTGGCACCCAGCCCGCCGCGCCGTCGCTCGTCCTGAAGAGCTGCCCGGCCGTGGTCCTGATGTAGAGCGTGCGCGGGTCGGAGCGCGCGACCTCCATCTCGAGCACCGAGGTGTCCACCGGCAGCCCGTTGCTCGCCCGAACCCAGCGATCACCGCCGTCGTCGCTCTTGAAGACGCCGGCGCCGAGGGTCCCCGCGTACATCGTCGCCGTGCGCGACGGGTCGATCGCGACCGCCGACACGGTCCCGCCGTCGGGACCGCCGGCCGACCAGTTGAGTGAGGCGGCCTGCGCCGCGGCGGGCGAGGCGGCCACTGCCACCAGGACGGCGATGAGCGCGACCGCTCGCATCCCGCAACTTTCGCAAGCGCTGACGCGGCTTGCGCCGACTTCACTAGTCGATCGGCGCGGAGTGCTCCGTGCCGTCGCGTTCCTTCCAGAACACGGTGCGGCGGTCGGAGCTCAGACGCAGCGGGTATGCGGTGCCCTCTGGGCCTGCGAGCCGTTGCGGCTTGCCCCCGGTCGTCGAGTCGAGCTTGTAGACGCCGCCGGGGTCGCCGCCCTGGTAGGCGTAGGTGAACCAGGCCACCGAGCCGTTGCGCTTGACCACCCAATCCCCGAGGTCCGTGCCGTCCCTCGGCTGCTCGAAGCTGATCCGCCCGGTCTTCATGTCGAGCACGATCAGGCTCGACTCCTCGTGGTCCTCGTTCTCCCCGTGCATGTGCTGGAACGCGACGTAGCGGCCGGCGAGCAGCGGGCGCATCTGGCCCCCGCCGAACCCCGAGCCCTTCAGCCGCGTGATCGGGCCCGAGCGGCGCATGCAGGCGTACGCCACCGAGCCGCCCGGCCCGCCGGACGGGTGAGTCAACTTGCGGAACACCCGCGCCTCCGGGCTCAACGCGACGATCTGGACGTTGCGCACGCGCTTGGCGGCGCATCCCACGACGCCGTCGTACTGGTGCGACCCCGCGGCCGGCGCCGGCAGGGCCAGCGCGGTCCCGGTCGCTACCGCGACGGCTATGCGGGTGGCGCGAGTCATCGGGTCGCTTCAACAGCCTGGCGCGAGGGAAGTTGCGCCGGGAAGCCGGCCCGTGAAACCCCCGCATGCGGGGGTCAGGGCCAGTGCGAACGCGCCGATAACGCTCGGAGCGCCCGACGACCGGGCGAGGCTCGGCGACCCGAAACGATGAAAACCACAGGACCGCGAACGGCTGAGCCGGCGAAGTCGCCGCGCCTCGGCCTGCTGCTCGCCGTCGTCGTCCCCGCGATCGTCGCCTCGGTCGCCCTGTACGCGCTCGTCTGGAACGGCGTGTACTGGGGGCCGCCGGCGCTCGCGCTGCTGCTCGGCGCGGCCATCGTCTACTCGACGCTGCGCGAGAGCGAGCTGCGGATGGGCGGGGTGGCGATCAGCGGCAACGTGATCCCGTTCTTCGCGGCGGTCGAGCTGGCCGGGCCGCTGGTCGCCGGCCTCACGCTCACCGCGACCCACCTCGGCCTCAACCTGCGCCGCCGCCGCAGCGCCGGCATCGTCGCCAGCAACGTCCTCTCCGACCTGCTCGTGGCGCTCATGGCGGCCGGCGTGCTGGCCCTCGCCGGCGGCCTGCTCGGGAGCCAGTCGGGCGAGCCGCTCCACCTCGTGGCGCTGATCGTCGCGGGCTTCAGCGCCGACAGCGCCTGCGTCCTCATGCACCTGGGCCTCACCCGGCTGGAGACCGGCGAACGCCCGCGCGACGGCTGGCTGAAGCCCTACCTCGGCATCGCCCGCATCCTCGTGATCGGCATGCTCATGACCGCCGCCGTCGTCTGGGTCTACCAGCAGGGCGGCCTGACCGCGCTCGCGGTCGCGCTGGTCGCGCTGCCGGTCTTCTACGAGCTGGTCGAGCGAATCAACCAGATCGAGAACGAGCTGCGCATCGAGCGCGACCGCAACGCCCGCTACCTCGCCGTGGCCGGGTCGATGTTCCTCGTGCTCGACCGCGACGGCCGCATCACGCTCATCAACGAGCGCGGCGCCGAGCTGCTGGGCCGTCCCGAATCGGACCTGGTCGGCGCCGACTGGTTCGGGCTGACCGCTCCGCCGGACGAGGTGGACGTGCGCCGCGCGGAGTTCGAGCGCCGGCTCCACCACGGCGGCGAGCCCGGCCGCAGCGAGGCGACCCTGGCGGTCCCCGGCGGCGAGCGCGTCGTCACCTGGAACACCACGATCCTCCGCGGCGACGACGGTCGCGCCAGCGGCATGCTCGTCTCGAGCGAGGACGTGACCGCTCGCCGCCGCGCGGAGGCGCGCGTCGCCTACCTCGCGTACCACGACCAGCTCACCGGCCTCGCCAACCGCGCGGCCTTCGAGCAGTCCCTCGTCCATGCGCTCGAGGGCGCGAGTGCGACCGGCACCGCGCTTGCCCTCTACTTCCTCGACGTGGACGGCTTCAAGTCGATCAACGACGAGCTCGGCCACGCGGCCGGCGACGAGCTGCTGCGCCAGATCGCCGGGCGCCTGCGCGACGTCGTCCGCGGCGACGACCTGGTCGTCCGCCAGGGAGGCGACGAGTTCCTGCTGCTGAGCCGAGTCGGGCGCGAGCGCCTGCCCGCGAACGTGGAAACGGTGCGCGAGCGCGTCGAGGCCGTGTTCGCCATGCCCTTCGAGCTGGAGGGCCGGACGCTCTCGGTCTCGGTGAGCACCGGGGTCGCGGTCTACCCGGACGACGCCCTCGACGCGGAGACCCTCGTCCGCCGCGCCGACGACGACATGTACCGCGCCAAGCGCCGCTCCGGCCGCGCCCGCATCGCGGCCGCGCGCTGAGGCCGCCCGCCGTACGCGGCTTCCGCGCGGAGTGCCTCTAGGTACGCGGCCTGGAGCCGGGCTCCGGCTCGTCGGACCGGGTGGGGCGCCGGTCGCGCTCGGTGGGTTCGAGCACCTCTGACCCCAGCAGCGCCTCACGCACGCCGGGCCGTCGCAGCATCGCGCCCGCGACCGCGTGCGGGTCCACGACGTACTGGCCGGCCCTCACCCGCCTCATGAGCTCAACACGATCCATCACCGATCACAGTACGCGCAGCGCCTCCATACAGCCACTATCGGCGCACGCGCTCCAGCGGGGGACCCGCGGGACCGCTCACCGAACGGTCGTCCACGGGCCGGCGCCCGCCGCGGCCTGGCACGTGGGCGGGAGCGGGCTCCGAACGCCGTGCGTGGGTGACGACGATCGCGACCACCGCCGCCAGCAGCCCCAGCGCCACGCAGCCCAGGAGCGCGCTGATCAGCCCCACGTGGTGGCCGGTCACGAGCAGGAACAGGTACCAGGCGCCGTCGAGCGGTCCCATGCGGAGATGGAGCGCATAGGTCCCCACGATCACCGCCGCCGGCAGCAGCCCCACGAGCACTAGCCAGACCCGGGTGCGCGCGCGCGCGTCGGCCAGCACCGCCAGCATCCACACGTGCAGCGGCAGGACCAGCGCGAACGCGGTGTAGGGGTTGATCGCCCACGCCGCGAGCGCCAGCGCGCAGAGCCCCAGCGACACGACCACTCCGGCGCCGCCCCCGGACGGGTCCCGCCGCGCGGGCGCCGAGCGGCGCACCAGGAAGAAGGCCACGCCGATGGCGACGACCAGGCCGGCGAGCACCCCCGCGGCGCCGCCGTCGATCTCGGCGGCGCTGGGGTCGAGCGGGGTGGGCGGGGCGTCGTCGGCGAGCCCGACCAGCACCAGCAGCTCCGCCAGCGCGAGCCCGAACGCGAACGGGAGCACCCCGGCCACCACCCAGCCCACCCAGGGCAGCACCACCTCGTGCCGCCGGCGGGCGCGCGCCAGCGCGTCCACGGAGGCCACCAGCACCGGGAGGATCAGGGCCAGCGCCAGCATCGCGAGCGGCAGGCGCGGCGCCACCCGCCCGGCGAGCGTGATGTACGAGCGCGGCCCGTGCTCGGGCGGCCGTGCGCTCTCGTCGAGCGTGAACATCAGGCGCAGCCCCGCCCGGCCGAGCTCCTCGTAGCGCTCGGTGCCGAGGTCGTCCAGCTCGCGCCGCTCGCGCGGCGGGGCCAGCTCGCCGCTGCCGGAGATCCGGATCGCGGGCCGGCCGTCCTCGAGCAGCACCGCCTGCGTCCCGATCCCGGCCGGGAAGGCCAGCCGCCCGAACTGCGTCAGCGGGCTGCCGAACCCGCCCCCGTCGTCGCCGACCTCGTTGCGCAGGGCGTTCGCCGCCGTGCGCCGCAGCCCGATGCTCACCCGCGAGTCGTCGTTCGAGGCCCCGACCAGCAATGGCCCGCGCGGCCGCCGGACCCCGAGGTTGGTGAGCACGACCAGCGCCTCCACCGGTCCCTCCTCGGCCACCTTGCGCGCGGCCCGGCGCGCGCCCTCCTCACCGCGCGTGGACCCGTCCACCGAGGCGAGCACGATCGTCTTGCGCGTGGCCCTGCCCTCGAGCACGCGGCCGAACTCGATCAGCGCGGCGGTGTCCGCGGCCGTGCCGGTGGCGTCGGGCACGGACAGCGCGTCGCGCGGCACGAGCACGACGACCTGCCGCCGCGAGACCCCAGGCCGGCGCCCGACCACGTTGACGAGCTGCCTGCCGTCGTCGCTCCAGCGATCGACCGTCGTGGTCAGCCGGAAGCGCCGGAACGCGCCCGCCACGCGCTGGGCGGCGGCGGCGTCGCCGGGCGTGCCCACCCGCCGGTCGGGCGTGCGCTCGACTATCGAGCGAGTGGTGCTCGTGGCACTGGTTCCCTCGAACAGGACGTCCGCCGCGGCGGCCTGCGGAACCCCCCGCGGTTGGCTCTCCAGAGCGAACATCGTCACCACCGCCGCAAGCAGCGCGGGCAGGAACGCCACGCGGTAGATGCGAGGTTCGATCACGAGGCCGCTCCAACCTACAATCTCATGGGTTAAGGACGACGGAATGTCAGCCGAGGCCCCCAGGATCCTCCTGGTCGACGACGAGCAGTCCGTCCAGACGCTGCTCTCGTACCCCCTCCGCAAGGAGGGCTACGAGGTCGTGTCGGCCACGACGGGCCGCGAGGCCCTCGAGCGCTTCCGCGACGCGCACTTCGACCTCGTCGTGCTCGACATCATGCTCCCGGAGGTCGACGGCTTCGACGTCTGCAAGGAGCTCCGCGCCCGCAGCTCGGTGCCGATCATCATGCTGACCGCGAAGGCCGAGGAGGTCGACAAGGTCCTCGGGCTCGAGCTGGGCGCGGACGACTACATCACCAAGCCGTTCTCGATGCGCGAGTTCTCGAGCCGGGTGAAGGCCGTCCTGCGCCGCGCCGGCCTGGCTCGCAACGGCGACACGGCCGAGGAGCCGCTCGAGCACGGCGACCTGCGGATCGACTTCGCCAAGCGCTCGGTGGAGCTGCGCGGCGAGCCGGTCCGGCTCACCTACGTGGAGTTCGAGATCCTCTCGATCCTCGCCCGCAGCCCCGGCCGGGTGTTCAGCCGCGGCATGCTGCTCGAGCGCCTCTGGGGCGACTCCGCCTACCGCGACCCGCGCACGATCGACGTTCACATCCGCCACCTGCGCGAGAAGCTCGAGCGCGACCCGCGCGAGCCGGAGCTGATCTTCACCGTGCGCGGCGTGGGGTACCACTTCCGCGACCGCTGAGAGGGCTTGCGCCGCCCGCGCGAACCCCTACGCTGATCGTATGACCGCGCGCCTGCCGCGGCTCAGGTCGCTCCAGAACAAGCTCGCGCTGCTCTTCCTGGCGATCACGGCGCTCGCCTTCACCGCGGCGATCTTCGTCGTGCTGCCGCGCCTCGAGGAGCAGCTCCAGGACGAGCAGGTAGCCGACCTGGAGCGGATCGCGGAGACCGCGTCGCCGTCCCTTCAGCGCGTGATCGGGCGGGACGTCGTCGCCAAGGACGTCGACGACCTCGTGCGCGCGATCGGCGACTCCACCAACTCGCGCGTGACGCTGATGACGATCCAGCAGTCCACCTCCGCCCGCCCGCCCGCGTTCTACGTGATCTCCGACTCGAACGTGGACCGCCGGGTGACCCCCGACTTCGAGCTGGCCGCCCGGGCCGCCCGCGCCCAGCGCCCGAGCGACACGTTCAGGGCCCGCGACAGCACGTCCGGACGGGTGGCGCAGCCGATCTTCTACCGCGGCCGCCCCGCCTGGGTGGCGATCTACTCGCGCTCGTTCCAGGCGGTGGACGACTCGGTCGCCCTCGTGCGGAACCGGCTGATCGTCGCCGCGGTGGTGGCGCTGATGGTGGCCCTGATCGGCGGGTTCCTCGTCGCGCGCGCGCTCGCGCGAAGGGTGCGCCGCCTCGAGCACGCGGCCCGCGAGGTGGCCGCCGGCCGTCACGTGCCGTCGCTGCCGGTGGACTCCTCGGACGAGCTGGGCGAGCTGACCCGGACCTTCAACGAGATGCAGCGCCAGCTCGCCCTGGTGGACCGGGCGCGCAAGGAGTTCATCGCCAACGCCTCGCACGAGCTGCGCACGCCGATCTTCTCCCTGGCCGGGTTCGTCGAGCTGCTCGAGGACGACCAGCTCGACGAGGCCACCCGCGCGCAGTTCCTCGAGACCATGCGCGAGCAGGTGGAGCGGCTCCAGAAGCTGGCGGTGGACCTGCTCGACCTCTCGCGGCTGGACGCCGGATCGCTCGAGCTCGCGCCCGAGCCGGTGGAGCTCGGCGAGCTGGCCCGGGACGTGGCGAAGGAGTTCCGCCCCGCCGTGGACCGGCACGGCACGGAGCTCGGGATGGAGCTCCCGGAGGGGCCCGTGGAGGCGGTCTGCGACCGCGAGCGGACGGTCCAGATCATGCGTATCCTGCTCGACAACGCCCTGCGGCACACCCCCGTGGGCACCGACGTGACCGTGACCGCAGCGAGGCGAAACGGCGCGGCCGAGATCGCGGTCGCGGACTCCGGCCCGGGCATCGACCCGGTGGTGCGCGGGCAGCTCTTCGAGCGCTTCTACACGGCCGACGCGGCGCGCGGCTCGGGGCTGGGCCTGGCCATCGCCCGGGAGCTGGCCGAGCGGATGGACGGCCGGATCGACCTGCGCTCGCGGCCCGGGCGGACGGTGTTCACGCTCGCCCTGCCCGTCAGCACGGACGAGGCACCCGAGGCGTGAGGCCGATCCTCCGCGCCGGTGCCGCGGCGCTCGCCGCGGCGGTGCTGGCGCTGGCCGGGTGCACCGACGAGGAGAGCGGCGGGGACGCCGAGCCCGCCGCCGCGCCGCCGGCTGAGAAGACCCGCGTGCGCGTGCCGGAGGGGCTCGAGCGCGGCGACTTCGATCCCGAGCGGATCTACCGCGCGCTCGCGCCGGGCGTGGTCACGGTGCTCGCCGGCGGCTCCCCCGAGGAGGGCGGTGAGGCCCGCGGGATCGGCTCCGGCTTCATGCTCGACGGCAGGGGCTACATCGCCACCAACGCGCACGTGATCCGCAGCGAGCCGCCCGACCTCGACCGTGCGGGCACGGTGTACGTGGAGCTGGGCGACGGCAACCGGGTCGAGGCCGAGGTGGTGGGCGACGACCTGTTCAGCGACGTCGCCCTGCTCAAGATCGACCCCCGCGGGCTGACCCTCACCCCGCTCGAGCTGGGCCGCTCGAGCGACCTGACCGTGGGCGAGCCCGTGGCCGCGATCGGCAGCCCGTTCGGCGAGCCGCAGTCGCTCTCGGTGGGGGTCATCTCGGCGCTCGACCGCACGATCGAGTCGCTCACGACCTTCAAGACCGAGGACGCCATCCAGACCGACGCCGCGATCAACCACGGCAACTCCGGCGGCCCGCTGATCGGCGAGGACGGCCGGGTGATCGGGATCAACGCCCAGATCGAGTCCACCGGCGGCGGTGGCGAGGGCGTGGGCTTCGCGGTCTCGGTGGACGTCGTGCGCCGCTCGCTGGCCCAGCTCCGCGAGGACGGGACCGTCGAGTACGCGTTCGTGGGGGTGACCTCCCAGGACCTCTACCCGCAGCTCGCCCGGCGGCTGGGCTTCGGCGTGGCCCGCGGGGCGCTGGTGGTCGATGTGGAGGAGGGCGGCCCCGCCGACGAGGCCGGCATCGAGCCCGGGGACGAGGAGGTCGAGTTCCAGGGCCAGCGCGGCATCCCCAGGGGCGGCGATGTGGTCGTGGCCATCGACGGCGAGCCGGTGAGCGGCTCGAGCGACGTGGCCGAGGCCGTGGCCGCGCGCCGGCCCGGCGAGCGCGTGACCTTCGACGTGGTGCGCGGCGGCGAGCGGCGCAAGGTCGAGGTCGTGCTCGGCGCCCGCGACCCCGACCCCGACGGGGGCTGAGCCGGTGGCGTCCGCCGAGCTGGTCCGGGAGCTGTCGCACGCGCTGCGCGAGCGGGTGCTGCCGCTGCTCGGCTCGCACGCGGGTCGCGCGCACACGGGGGACGGGAGGGGCGGCGACGTGACCTTCGCCATCGACGAGGAGGCGGAGTCGTTCCTCGAGTCGTTCATCGCCGAACGGGCGCCGGAGCTGGCCTTCTACTCCGAGGACCGGGGGCTGGTCGTGCCGGCCGGGGGCGAGGCCACCGAGGTGCTGGTGGTGGACCCGATCGACGGCACGCGCCCGGCGATGGCCGGGCTCGAGTCCTGCTGCGTGGCGGTGGCCGCCGCCCCGCTGCGGGAGGGCGTGACGATGGGCGAGGTGCGCGTGGGCTGCGTGGTGGAGATCCCCTCCGGGGCGACCTTCCTGGCCGAGCGCGGCCGGGGCCTGGTCGAGGGCCCGCCCGTCCGCCTGTCCGCCAACGAGCGGCTCGACCGGATGTTCTGGACCTACGGGTTCCGCGGCCGCCCGGCGCGGGCCCTGACCGAGGTCCTGGCCGAGCTGATCGACGCCTCGTCGGTCGGAGGTGCCAGCTTCGACCTGGGCTCGGCCGCCTTCGACATCACGCGCGTGATCACCGGCCAGCTCGACGCCTACGTCGAGCCCGGCCCGCTCCTCGTGGACGAGGTGCCCGGCATGCGCGAGGAGTTCGAGCGGGTCGGAGGCGGCGCCGTGCTCAACAACTCGCCCTACGACCTGGCCGCGGCGGCCCTGTGCGCCACCGAGGCCGGCGCGATCGTGACCGACGCGCGCGGCCGCTCGCTCGACGACCGGCCGCTGTTGGGGTCGGGCGCCGACTTCCAGATGTCGATCGTGACCAGCTCGAATCCGGCTCTGCACGAGCGCATCCTGGCCGCCGTGGACGCTGGCCTAGCCCGCGTGGCCTCGGGTAGGGTTAGCTCACCTCCGTGACCATGGACGCCAACAGGACCGTCTCGCTCACGATCCCGGCCAAGCCCGACTACATCGTGCTGGCCCGGCTCGCGCTGTCGGCCGTATGCCGGATCGCGCCGCTCGAGATCGAGGCCGCCGCCGACCTCAAGCTGGCCACCACCGAGGCCGCCACCTACCTGATGGGCGGCGACCGCCGGGCCGAGGCGCGCGACGACGAGGAGGGCCCCCAGCTCCAGTTCCTCTTCGACCTCCAGGACGAGGACATCGTCGTCGAGGTGCGCGGCGCCGAGCGGCCCGCGTTCTCCGAGGAGGAGCGCGAGATGAGCTGGGCGATCATCGGCGCGACGGTCGACGAGTCCGACTTCGACGGGGGGACGATGCGGCTCAGGAAGCGGCTCGGCCTCCCCGGCGAGTAGGCTGCCGCGGTCCTCAAGCGCGATCAAGGAGACGCCTCTTGCTTCAGCCGGTAGGGGTCGGACACAAGTCCCTGGCTGACTACACGCACTTGGTGGGGCGGCCGCTGATCGAGGAGATCCGGACGCTCGCCGACGAGATGGCGGGACTGCGAGTCCTGCACCTGTCCGCGACCGCCTTCGGCGGCGGCGTCTCGGAGATCCTCTACACGCTCGTCCCGCTGATGCGCGACGTGGGGATCGAGGCCGACTGGCAGGTGATCATCGGCCGCGAGGAGTTCTTCAACGCGACGAAGCTGATGCACAACGCCCTCCAGGGCAGCCCGCAGGGGCTGACCCCGGAGGAGTGGAAGGTCTACGAGGAGTACAACGAGCGGAACGCCGGCCTGCTGCGCGGCGACTGGGACGTGATCATCGTCCACGACCCGCAGCCGCTGGCCGTGCGCCAGCACGCGGTGGAGCGCTCGAAGCACTGGGTCTGGCGCTGCCACATCGACCTCTCCACCCCGCACGAGGAGACGATCGAGCGGTTGGTGCCGTTCATCGCCGAGTACGACGGCGGCTCGGTCTACCACCTCCAGCAGTACGTGCCGTCCAGCCTCGACAGCGACGCGAAGCTGCACATAATCCCGCCGGCGATCGACCCGCTGTCGCCGAAGAACATGGCGCTCTCGCCCGAGGACGCCGCCTTCGTGTGCGACCAGTTCGGCGTGGACGTGGACCGGCCGCTGATGTGCCAGGTCTCGCGCTTCGACCCCTGGAAGGACCCGCACGGGGTGATCGACGCCTACAGGATCGTGAAGGAGGCGCTCCCCGAGGTCCAGCTCGCCCTCGTCGGGTCGATGGCCACCGACGACCCCGAGGGCTGGGAGTTCTTCAACTCCACGCTCGAGTACGCGGCCGGCGACGAGGACATCAAGATCCTCAACAACCTGAACCAGGTCGGCTCGATCGAGGTGAACGCCTTCCAGTCACAGGCCGAGGTCGTGATCCAGAAGTCCACGCGTGAGGGCTTCGGCCTCACCGTGTCCGAGGCGCTCTGGAAGGCGCGGCCGTTCATCGGCGGCGACGTGGGCGGCATCCCGCTCCAGGTGCAGGACGGCCAGACCGGGTTCCTCGTCTCGTCGCCGGAGGACTGCGCCGACCGCTCGCTGCGGATCCTGCGCGAGCCCGAGCTGGGCAAGCAGCTCGGGCGGGCCGGCAAGGAGCACGTGCGGCGGCACTTCCTCACCCCGCGCCTGCTGCGCGACTGGCTGCGCATATTCTCAGAGCTGCCGTGACCTCAGACACACCGCTGGTACTCGTCTCCAACCGCGGCCCGGCGACGTTCGAGGCCGACGAGTCGGGCGAGATCACCCCCACGCGGGGCGGCGGCGGGCTGGTCACCGCGCTGAAGGGGCTGGTGGACCACCGCGACGCGCTCTGGATCGCCTCCACGCTCACCGAGGGCGACAGCGAGATGAGCCGCCGCGCCGACGGGCGCAGCTTCGAGTGCGAGGTCGACGACACGAGCTACCGGCTGCGGCTGGTGGACAGCGACCCCGAGGCCTACGACCGCTTCTACAACGTGATCGCGAACCCGATGCTGTGGTTCATCCAGCACTACCTGTGGGATCTGTCGAACGCGCCGGACGTGCGGCGCGAGGAGGTCGTGGCCTACGAGCAGGGCTACCGGGTGGTGAACGAGGACCTGGCCCGCGCGGTGGTGGAGGAGACCGAGGACCTCCACGACGCGGTCGTGATGCTCCACGACTACCACCTCTACACGGCCCCGGCGGTCATCCGCGAGGAGCGGCCGGAGCTGTTCCTGCACCACTTCATCCACATCCCGTGGACCCAGCCGGACGCCTGGCGGGTGCTGCCCTCGGACATCCGCGAGGACATCTACGAGGGCCTGCTCGCGAACGACATCATCGGCTTCCACACCCGCGCCTACCGGCGCAACTTCCTGCTCTGCTGCTCCGAGCTGTTCGGGCTCGACGTGGACTTCGACGCCGGCGTCGTCCGGCACGCGGGGCGCGAGACCTGGGTGCGCCACTACCCGCTGCCGATCTCGGCTCAGAGCTTCCGCAAGACCGCCCAGCGCCCGAACGTGCACCAGTACGAGCGCGAGGTGCTGCGCCGGCGCCGCGAGCACATGATCCTGCGCGTGGACCGGGCCGACCTCTCGAAGAACGTGCTGCGCGGGTTCACGGCCTTCGACCTCTTCCTCGACCAGCACCCGGAGTTCCGCGAGAAGGTGACGTTCGTGGCGCAGATGATGCCCTCGCGCCAGGACGTGCCGGAGTACGCGGAGTACCTGGAGAAGATCGAGGCGGTGGTCGCCGTCGTGAACCACCGCCACGGGACGACCGACTGGATGCCGATCGACCTCCAGCTCGTGGACAACGTCGAGCAGGCCATCGCGCGCTACAAGCACTACGACCTGCTGATGGTCAACGCGATGTTCGACGGGATGAACCTGGTGGCCAAGGAGGGGCCGCTCGTCAACGAGCGCCACGGGGTGTCCCTTTTGTCTGAGAACACGGGCGCGCACGAGGAGCTGGGCGAGTTCGCGCTGTCGGTGAACCCGTTCGACGTGCAGGAGCAGGCGGACGCGATCCACCGGGCGCTGACGATGTCCGCCGAGGAGCGCTCCTGGCGGGCGGAGGGTCTGAAGCAGATCATCTCCTCCCGCAACCCCGGCGACTGGGTGGACGACCAGCTCGCGGACATCGACGCGAAGCGCTCGGGGGCGCGGCTCGGCCCGGACGGGGTCGTGGCGGCGGCCTAGAGGAACTCGGG
>JALZEZ010000416.1 GCA_030861775.1 Actinomycetota bacterium | reverse complement strand
GCCCTGAGCCCGTGCCCGGCCGCCGCGGCGGCGGCCATCGTGCCGATCGTCTTCGGGTCCTGCATCGGGAGCCGCGCCTCCGGCAGCGCGCGCTTGACCAGCGGGATGACGGCGAACGCCTCGGCCAGCTTGGCCAGCCCGCGCACGCCCGGCAGGCCCCCGACCGAGATCGCGGGCTTGCGGCCGGAGGCCACCTCGATCCGCCCGTCGCGGGTGCGGATGGCCGCGGCCCAATGGGTCGGCCCGTGCACGAGCAGCCCGTTGCGCAGCGCCATCCCGCCCAGGCGCAGCTTGTCCTCGGGGACCGGCGCGGTCACCCGAGCATCTCCGGGGCCAGCTCGGCGAAGAACGCCGCGGCCATGCCGAGATCGGCCACCGGCACCCGCTCGTCGGCGCTGTGCATGAGCGCGGCGGCCGTGAACAGGTCGATCTCGCGGTGCGGGCAGAAGCCGTACGCGACGCAGTCGGGGAACGCCTTGCGGAACCAGTGCGAGTCGGTGAAGCCGGGGAGCATCACCGGGGCCACCGTGGCGCCCGGGTCCTCGCGCTCCACGAACGCCTCGATCCGCTCCATCAGCGGCGACTCGATCGGCGAGCGGTTGCCGACCACCTCCTCGTCGAAGCGGACCTCGTAGCCGTTCTCGCCGAGCACGCCCTCGAGCCGGGCGCGCGCGTGGTCGGCGCCCAGGCCGGGCGGCACGCGGCAGTCGACCCGCAGGTGCGCGCGGCCGGGGATCACGTTGATCTTGTCGGAGGCCCGGATCATCGTCGGGGCGAACGTGACGCTCAGGGTGGGCTCGAGCAGCAGCGCCATCCGCGGGTCGCGCTCGCTGGCCTCGGCCAGCCCGCGCTCGAGGTCGTGGTGGTCGATGCCGAGCGCCTCCATCAGCGCGACCGGCTCGGGCGAGGGGTCCAGCTCGGCGCGCCGCTCGGCGAGCGCCTGGAGGATCGGGGCCATCTTGGTCAGCGCGTTGTCGGCGATCTTCGGGATCGAGGCGTGGCCCGCGTGGCCGTTCATCGTCAGCGTGAAGCGGAACGTGCCCTTCTCCGCCACCTCGACCGCGTAGATCCGCCGGCCCTCGAACTCGAACGAGTGGCCGCCGCCCTCGTTCACGACGTAGTCGCAGCGGACCCTGTCGGGGTGGTTCTCGCAGAGCCACCGCGCCCCGTGGGCGGCGCCGGCCTCCTCGTCGGCGGTGACGATCAGCAGCAGCTCGCCGGACTCGGGCCGCCAGCCCTCCTCGGCCAGCATCGCGACCGCGGTCGCCTCGGCCGCGACCTGGCCCTTCATGTCCACCGCGCCTCGGCCCCAGACCCAGCCGTCGCGCAGCTCGCCCGACCAGGGGTCCACCGTCCAGTCGTCGGGGTCGGCGAGCACCGTGTCGCAGTGCCCGAGGTAGGCGAGCGTCGGGCCGTCCGAGCGCCCGCGCAGCCGCGCGACCAGGTTCGGGCGCCCCTCGACCGACGACAGGAGCTCGCATTCGAGGCCCGCGTTCTCGAGCAGCTCGCGTAGCTGGAGCTGCACGGCCTCCTCGTTCCCGGGCGGGTTGACCGTGTTCGTCGCGATCAGCTTTCGCAGCAGATCGACGGTGCGGCTCTCGAGTTGAGCGCGCTCGGGCACGGCGCGCGCGAGTATATGCCCCGATGGAGCAGCAGCTATTCGATTCGGGTGAGGACGACGCGCGGCGCGGGCGGACGTCCGTGCCCGAGTCCGAGCGCCCGCTGCCGGTGCGGATGCGGCCGGTCGCGGTGGACGAGCTGGTGGGCCAGGAGCACCTGCTGGGCCCCGATTCGCCGCTGCGGCGCGCGCTCGAGGACGGCGAGCCGCACTCGATGATCCTGTACGGCCCGCCGGGCACCGGGAAGACCACGATCGCCCGCATGCTGGCGGTGAACGCGAACGCGGCGTTCGAGGAGCTGTCCGCGGTGAACGCGGGGCGGGCGGAGGTGCGCGAGGTGCTGGCGCGGGCGGAGGAGCGGGTGCGCTCGAACGGCCGGCACACGATCTTCTTCCTGGACGAGATCCATCGCTTCAACAAGGCGCAGCAGGACGCGCTGCTGCCGGCGGTGGAGGAGGGGCTCGTGTCGCTCGTGGGGGCGACAACCGAGAACCCGTACTTCGAGGTCAACTCGGCGCTGATCTCGCGCACGCGGATCTACGAGCTGCACCCGCTGTCCGACGACGACGTGACCAAGCTCCTGCGGCGGGCGCTGGCCGACTTCCTCGGCGACCCGCCGGAGATCGAGGACGACGCTCTGTCGTTCCTGGCGGCGCGCTCGGCGGGGGACGCACGCTCGGCGCTGGTGGGGCTGGAGCTGGCGGCGGAGAACCCCGACGGCGGCGTGATCACGCTGGCGGTCGCCGAGCAGGCGATGCAGCGCAAGGCCGTTCTCTACGACAAGGGCGGCGACCGCCACTACGACCTGATCTCGGCCTGGATCAAGGCCACGCGCGGGTCGGACCCGGACGCCTCGCTGCTCTACCTGGCCGCGATGATCGAGGGCGGCGAGGACCCGCGCTTCATCGCGCGGCGGATGGTGGTGCTGGCGAGCGAGGACGTGGGCAACGCGGACCCGCGGGCGCTGACCGTGGCCGTGGGAGCCGCGCACGCGGTCGAGCACGTGGGCATGCCGGAGTGCGTGCACAGCCTCGCGCAGGCGGCCGTGTACCTGTCGCTGGCACCGAAGTCGAACGCCTCGTACAAGGCGCTGAAGCAGGCGCGCGCGTGGGTGCGCGAGAACGGGCCGGTCATCCCGCCCGACGCGCTGCGAAGCGCGGCCTACCCGGGGGCGAAGGCGCTGGGGCGGGGGAAGGGCTACGACTACCCGCACGACCGGTCCGAGGGCGTGTCGCCGCAGGAGCTGATGCCTCCCGAGGCCGAGGGCGAGCGCTTCCTCGAGCTGTCCGAGCACGGCGAGGAGCGCGAGCTGCGCGAGCGGCAGGCGAAGATCGACCGCGCGCGGGGGCGGGGGCGGGGCGGCGGTTAGCCCACCACGGTCTGGAGGACGCTCTGCGCGGGCGCGCAGGCGACCCAGACCTTGATGTCCTCGACGCTGCTGCTCGCGGTGTCGCGCTCGTTGTTGACCCAGACGATCCAGCCGGTCGGCGGGACCTCCCCGTCGGCCGCGCTGCCGTCGTTGACGATCGGGAAGCTCGAGTTCACGTTCTGGTGCTCGTCGAAGTCGCCGAGGCCCATGCCGCCGCCGCCGAGCGGGTGGAAGTTGGCCGGGCAGTACACCTCGCAGGCGGTCTGCGTGCCCTCGGCGTTGTCGCCGCAGACCTGCACCACGTAGCGGAGGCTGGCGAAGCCGGCCGGCCCCTGCGGGCCGATGGGCCCGGTGG
>JALZEZ010000155.1 GCA_030861775.1 Actinomycetota bacterium | reverse complement strand
GCCGTGGGTGCAGCAGCGCCAGCGCCGCCGTGCCGGCGACGGCAACCACCACCGCCCGCGCCAGGTCCACCTCACCCACCGCCAGGAGCGAGCCGAACAGCACCCCCTCGACCGGCACGGTGGCGTCGAACGCGACCAGCAGCACCGCGCCCAGGGCCATCGCCGCCGCGAGCACCAGCCCGGTCACGGCCCCGCCGCGCACGCGCTCGTCGCGCTCGAGCAGCGAGACCGACCCGCTGAAGGCCCCCGCCGCGGCAAGGGCGCCGAGGAACGGCCCGATGGCCGGCACGCCCACCCCGAGCACGAGCCCGGGGAAGGTCGCCACTCCCACGGCGTGCGCGAAGAACGCGAGCCCGCGGAGCACGATCCAGGTGCCGAGCAGACCCAGCGGGACCGAGAGAAGCAGCGCGGCGACGAGCGCCCGCTGCATGTACGGGGCGTCGAGCGCGTCGAACATGAGGCCGGAAAACGATAACGATTCCCATCTTCACTGTGTTACAGGCGTGTAAAAAAGGGGTCAGACCCCTTTTTTCGCGGGTATCGTCCGGTTGATGAAGCCCAGGCTCCGCGGCGTCCTGCACACCTACGGCGCGCTGGTGTCGGTCCCGCTGGGGATCGCGCTCGTGATAGCGGCGCCGAACGGCCGCGCCACGCTGGCGGCGCTGATCTACGCGCTAGCGGTCACCGGGCTCCTCACCACCAGCGCCACCTACCACCGCATCGACTGGCGCCGCCCGCGCGCCCGCGCCTGGATGCGGCGGCTCGACCACTCGATGATCTTCGTGCTGATCGCCGGCACCTACACGCCGTTCTCGCTGCTCGTGCTCGAGGGGACGCTGGCCACGGCGGTGCTGATCGCGGTGTGGGCGGGCGCGTTCGGCGGAATCGTGCTCAACCTGGTCTGGGTCACCGCTCCGAAGTGGATCACCGCGACCGTCTACGTCACGCTCGGCTGGGTGGCCGCGATCGCGATGCCCGACCTGGCCGGGCGGATCGGCGCGGTCGGCGTGGCGCTGCTGATGGGCGGCGGGCTGCTGTACACGGCCGGCGCGGTCATCTACGCCACCCAGCGCCCGAACCCGCGCCCCGCGGTGTTCGGCTACCACGAGATCTTCCACGCGCTGGTGCTGGCCGCGGCCGCGGCGCACTTCGCGGTGGTGGCGTTCTACGCGCTGCCGCGCGCCGCCTAGGAAGCCGTCCGGTCGTCGTCCTCGTCGTCGCCGTCCGGCGGCGACGAGCGCTGCTTCGACAGCCATTCGCCGAGCTGCTGGCCGACGTCCGCGATCGAGTCGCCCGCGTCGCGGAAGGCGTCGCGGACCCGCTCGGTGTAGTGGATGCTCGCCGCGCTGGCCTCCTCGGCCGCCCCGTATTCCTCGCCGCGCCGGGTGTAGGCACCGCCGACGATGCGGTCGTACTCGCCCTCGCGCACCCAGTTCAGCAGCTCGTGCGTGCGCCGCACGGGCATCGGGTGCGTGAGGTTGAGCTGCATCAGCAGCCGCGTGAGGCGCTCCAGGCCGCCGCCCTTCTTCTTGTAGTCCATGCCCTGGGTCATGAACGCGTCGAGGTTGAGTTCCTCGGCGGCCGTGCCCGCGGCCAGGGTCATCATCGTGCGGCAGACGGCCATCGGGTTGCGGGTGACGAGCGCGGCGGCGCGGTCGCAGCTCAGCTCGGCCGCGCGCGACCACTCGAGCAGCGCCGTGCGGATCGCGAGCACCGGCAGCCCGGCCAGCAGCGGCAGCCGAGCGCCCGCGGCCAGGCGCATCAGGATCACGAGCGCGGTCTGGTAGAGGACGTGGTCGGAGAGGACGTGCGCGGCCTCGTGCGCGAGCACGACGCGCCGGCCGTCGGTGTCGAGCAGGCGGATCAGCTCCGAGTGGACGACGACCATCGGCTGCCCGGCGCCGATCACCGAGGCGTTGGCGATCGGGAACTGGGTCAGGTAGAGGTCGGGCACCTCCGCCATGTCGAGCACGTTGTAGACCTCGCGCTGTAGCGCCCAGATCTGCGGGAGCTGGTCCTCGCCGAGCCGCACCGCCGCTCCGAGGTAGGCCTGGCGCAGCGCGCGCTCGTACCCGAGCTCGATCAGCTTGCGGATGACCTCGTCGAGGTACGGGATCTGCTTCAGCGCCGCCGTGGCCGCGCGGTCCGCCGGGTGCTGGAACGCGCGCGGCGAGATCTCGGGATAGCGGTGGACCTGATCGGGCAGCGCCACGGCGACCACCGTACCGCGAAAAAGGGGTCTGACCCCTTTTTAACGTTCCTGTAACGCTCAGGCCGCCGCGGCCAGCCCCGCCGGCTCCGGCTCGAGCGCCAGCTCCAGCGCCTCCTCGACCGTCATCACCGGGTGGAACGCGATCGCCTCGCGCACCTCCTCCGGCACCTCGGCCAGGTCGCCGCGGTTGCGCTCGGGCAGGATCACGTCGGTCAGCCCCGCTGCGTGCGCGGCCAGCACCTTCTGCTTCAGCCCGCCGATCGGGAGCACGCGGCCCTGGAGCGTCACCTCGCCGGTCACGCCGACCGTGTGCCGCACCGGGCGGCCCGTGAGCAGCGAGGCGAGGGCGATCGTGAGCGCGATGCCCGCGCTCGGGCCGTCCTTCGGCACCGCGCCCGCCGGCACGTGCACGTGGAACTCGCGGCCGTCGAGCGCGTCCGGCTCGATGCCCAGCTCCTCGGCGTGCCCGCGCACGTACGAGAGCGCGATCCGGGCGGACTCCTTCATCACGTCGCCGAGCTGGCCGGTGAGCACGAAGCCCTCCTTGCCGCGCATGGCCGTGGCCTCGATGAACAGCACCTCGCCGCCGGTGGGGGTGTAGGCGAGCCCGGTGGCCACGCCGGGAACCGCGGTCCGCTCGGCCGCGTCCTGGAAGAAGCGCTGGCGCCCGAGGGCGTCGCGCACGGCGTCGAGGTCGATCGCCACGGGTGCGGCCGCCTCGCCGGAGGCGATCCGCGTGGCGGTCTTGCGCAGCACGGTGCCCAGCTCGCGCTCGAGCTGGCGCACGCCCGCCTCGCGGGTGTACTCGGTCACGATCGTGCGCAGCACGTCGTCGCCGACCGTCACCTCGTCCTCGCGCAGCCCGTTGCGCTCCACCTGACGAGGCCACAGGTAGCCGCGGGCGATGGCCAGCTTCTCGGCCGTCGTGTAGCCGTCGAAGCGGATGATCTCCATGCGGTCGAGCAGCGGGCCGGGGATCGTCTCGGCCACGTTCGCGGTGGCGATGAAGACCACCTCCGAGAGGTCGAGCTCTACGTCCAGGTAGTGGTCGCGGAACGAGTGGTTCTGGGCCGGGTCGAGGACCTCGAGCAGGGCGGCCGAGGGGTCGCCGCGCCAGTCGGCGCCGACCTTGTCGACCTCGTCCAGCATGATCACCGGGTTCATCGTCCCGGCGTCGCGCAGGGCGCGGACCAGCCGGCCGGGCAGCGCGCCGATGTAGGTGCGCCGGTGGCCGCGGATCTCGGCCTCGTCGCGCACGCCGCCGAGCGACATGCGCACGAACTCGCGCCCGGTGGCGCGGGCGATCGACTCGCCGATCGAGGTCTTGCCCGTGCCCGGCGGGCCGATCAGCGTGAGGATCGCGCCGCTCTTGCGGTCCTCCGCGATGCCGCGCTCCTTGCGCAGGCGGCGCACCGCGATGTACTCGGTGATGCGGTCCTTGACCTCGTCGAGGCCGGCGTGGTCCGCGTCCAGCACCTCGCGGGCGTGCACGGGGTCGAGCCGCTCCTCGGAGCGCTCGGACCACGGCACGGCGATCAGCCAGTCCAGGTAGCTGCGGATCATCGAGGACTCGCCCGAGGCCTCGCCGGTGCGCTCGAGCCGGGCCAGCTCCTTCTCGGCCTGCTCGCGCACGGCGTCGGGCATGCCGGCCTCCTCGATCTGCCGGCGGTAGTCCTCGACCACCGACCCGTCGTCCTCGCCCAGCTCCTTGCGGATCGACTCCATCTGCTTGCGCAGGAAGTACTCGCGCTGCTGGCTCTCGGCGCCGGAGCGCACGTCCTCGCGGATGCGGGTGCGCACCTCGAGCTCGGTCAGGCGCTCGCGCTGGAAGGCGAGGGCCTTCTCGAGCCGCTCGGTCACGTCGAGCGTCTCCAGCAGCTCGATCTTCTGCTCGTAGGAGAGGTCGGGTGAGTAGCCGGCGGTGTCGGCGAGGGGGCCTGGCTCGGTGATCGAGCGGAGGAAGGCCTGGATGCGGCCGTCGTCGCCGCGCAGCTCGAGGATCTCCTCGACGACCGCGCGGTACTCGCGCGAGAGCTCGCGGGTGCGGCCGTCCACCGGGATGGCGTCCGGGTGGGGCTCGACCTCCACGCGGAGGCTGCCGCTCGGGTCGGTGTGGGCGGCGCCGATCCGGGCCCGGTGCAGGCCGGCGAGGCCCACGGCCTGACCGCCGCCGGGCAGCCGCACGCGCTCGACCACCTCGGCCACGGTGCCGACGCTCGCGAAGGCGTCCTCGTGGCGCGGCACCAGCACGACGCGGTCCTCGTCGCCGGCCTCGACGGCCAGCGTCAGGTTCATGGTGGGGAAGACGACGGTGTCGTCGACCGGTACGAGCAGGAGCTGCGCCACCTTGTGCTTTCCTTTCGACAGGAGCTTACGTTGTGTAAGCAGTATAGGAGGCGTGGCGAGGGCGTACGCTGCGCCGATGCTCAGGCGCGTCCTTCCGTTGCTCGCCGTGCTCGCGCTGGTCGCGGCACCGGCCGCCCGGGCGGACGACAACGGCGTCTACCAGGCCTGGATCGCGCACGACGCGAAGTTCGAGCGGCTGGCGGAGAAGATCCGCGCGACCGAGCGCTCCAGCCGGACACGGCGGCAGAAGGCGACCAGGATCATCGCGCTGATCGACGACATGCGCGAGGTGCTGGCGGAGAACACCACCGGCGTGCGGGCGCAGGAGCCGTCGAGCGAGAAGGGCACCGAGGCGAAGGCGTTGGCGCTGAAGTCGAACGCGCGCGTCGACGCGAGCGTGCTCAACACGCGCAAGGGGCTGCGGCTCTTCCTCGACGGGGCCTCGCAGAGCAAGATCGACCGCTACCTCCGGCGCGGGCGGGTGCTCATCAAGGAGGCAAGCGCCTACGCGAAACGGGCGCGGACGGCGTTCAAGGAGGCCGGCGTCTCCGTCGGGTAGGCCTACAGTGGATGCCATGAAGCTCGAGGGCATCCACCACATCACCTGCATCACCGGCGACGCTCCGCGGAACGTGGACTTCTACGCGCGGGTGATGGGCCTGCGGATGGTCAAGAAGACCGTGAACCAGGACGACCCGACGATCTACCACCTGTTCTACGGGGACGAGGAGGGGGCGCCGGGGAACGACCTGACCTTCTTCGAGTACCCCGGTGCCGATCGCGGCAGGGCCGGAGCGGGCATGGTGCACCGGATCCTGTGGCGGGTGGGCTCCGCCGAGACGCTGGACTTCTGGGCCGACCGGCTCGGGCCGGAGGGGATCGAGACCCGCCGCGAGAACGGGTCGCTGGTCTTCGCCGACCCGGAGGGGCTGGAGCACGAGCTGGGCGTGTTCGAGGTGCCGGACCCGCCGCTGATCGCCCATGCGGCGGAGGTGCCGGACGAGCACGCTCTCCAGGGGTTCGAGGCCGTGCGCGCGTACCACGCGGACCCGGAGGACAGCCGCCGGCTGCTGGAGCAGGGTCTGGCGTTCGAGGCGCGCGGGGAGGACGAGTGGGAGGCGCGCGGGGAGGAGCGCGGCGGGCGGATCCTGTACGACCGCAGCGAGGACCGCGGGGTCCAGGGCGCCGGGACCGTGCACCACGTGGCCTGGTCGGTGGGGATGGAGGAGCAGGACGAGTGGCGCCGCCGGGTGTCCGCGGCGGGCGCGCGGCCCACGCCGGTGATCGACCGCTTCTGGTTCCGCTCGGTCTACTTCCGCGAGCCGAGCGGCGTGCTGTTCGAGCTCGCCACGCGCGGCCCCGGCTTCACGGCGGACGAGCCGCAGGAGACCCTCGGCGAGGCGCTCACGCTCCCGCCGGACTACGAGCAGTACCGCGAGCGGCTCGAGAAGCAGCTCACGCCGCTCCCCGACCCGCGCCAGTGGCGCCGGGCGGGCTCGCCGCAGGGCTGATGGGCGAGCGCGAGCTCCTGATCGCCGTCCGGTACGTGCTGCCGGCGGCGATCGTCGTCGGGGGCCTGATCCCGATCCTGGTCAGCGACTCGCCGAGTGCGCTGCACGGCGGGCTGGGGATCGTGGGGGCGGGGATCGCGGTGTGGCTGCTGAGCTTCTTCTTCCGGATCGGGGCGAGCGGGGAGCGCGAGCGCGATGCCGAGGAGGCGGCGCGCGCGTACTTCGACCGCCACGGGCGCTGGCCCGACGACGGCTAGCGCTTGCCGACGGTGCTGCGGAACAGCACCACGCAGACCACCGCCACGATCGCGGCGATGATCGGGATCCCGAAGCCGATCACGCCGACCAGCGCGAGCACGAAGCCCACGGCGGCGACGGCCCCCGCGGCGCCGCCCACCTGGACCAGCCGGAAGGCGCGCTGCTCGCGGGTGCGGCGGGGGGTGTATCCGGATCGGCGGGAGAGATCGCTCATTCGGTGGGGAGGATCGTAGCCGGGATAGAGTGCGTGCCGCGTGGAGCACGGCGGATGGCAGCAGCAGCAGCCGCAGGGCGCCGGGACGGTGCCGCGGCTCCGCCCGCTCGACATCGGGCAGAAGATCGACGCCGCGATCAAGCTCACCACGCGCAACTTCGGCACGCTGGCCACGATCGTGCTGCTGGTCGCCGCGCCGGTCCAGATCCTCTCGGTGCTGGTCACGGCCTCGACGGTCCCGGACGACTACACGGTCGGGAGCAGCTTCGGCGGCGGGGGCGCGACTCCGGACAGCGAGTCGGACGCCTCCACGGCGTTCTGGGTCGGCCAGATCCTCGTACTGCCGCTCCTCGGCCTGTTCGTCTACATGCTCACCACCGCCGGCTGCTTCAAGGCGATCGGGCACGCGTACCTCGGCGACCGCACCACCTGGCAGGACTCGCTCACCTACGCGCTGCGCCGCTTCCACTCGATCCTCTGGGTCTCGTTCCTGGCCGGGTTGTTCACGATGCTCGGCTTCCTGGCGCTGATCGTCCCGGGCATCTACCTGGCGGTCGCGTTCTCGCTGGCGCTGCCGGTGCTGCTGCTGGAGGGCAAGAAGGGAATGGCCACGCTCGGGCGCTCGCGCGACCTGATCAGCGGGCGCTGGTGGCGCACGTTCGGCGTGCTGCTGGCGGGCTACACGCTCGCCTCGGTGGTGGCGGGGATCGCGCAGGGGATCCTCGCGGCGCTGATGGTCGTGGCGACGGGCGACGACACGTTCATCGGGCTCGTGCTGAGCGGTCTCGCCGGGCTGGTGGGCCAGGTGATCACGACGCCGTTCGTGGCGGCGCTGGTGGTGGTCCTGTACTTCGACCTCCGCGTGCGCAAGGAGGCCTTCGACCTCGAGATCCTCGCCCAGGCGATGGGCGGCCGCACGCCGACCGACGCGATGGCGACCCAGCCGATGCCCTGGGTCCAGCCCCAGCCGGCGTGGGGCACCGCGCAGCAG
>JALZEZ010000415.1 GCA_030861775.1 Actinomycetota bacterium | reverse complement strand
GGCCTGGGCGGCCCCGCCGGCGAGGGCGACGGCGAGGAGCCGGGCGAGCCGCGCGTGCCGACCTGGCTCGGCCCGCTGGCGCCGTAGCCGCAGCGCTCGCCGCTAGGCCGCGACGCCCAGGCTGCGATAGGCGTCGGCCAGCCGGCCGATGCCCTCCTCGATCTGCTCCGGCGTGACCCCGGAGTAGGCGAGCCGCAGGGTGTTGAGCCCGCCCTCGAGCAGGAAGTCGGTGCCCTTCACGAACATCACGCCGCGGTCCTTGGCGGCCGCGGCGAGGGCGTCCACGTCCGACCCCTCGGGCAGCTCGACCCACAGGAAGTAGCCGCCCTCGGGCGGGGTGAAGCTCGCGTCCGGCAGGTGGCTGTTCAGCGCCGAGCAGACCGCGTCGCGCCGCTCGCGCAGGGCCCGCTTGACGGTCTCGATCGAGCGGGTGAGCGCGCCGGAGGTGCAGAACTCGGCCACGATGGCCTGGGAGACCATGCTCGGCGAGATGTAGGTGTTGGTGGCGGTGCGCTCGATGTCGGCGATCACGGTCCGCGGGCCCACCAGGTAGCCCACCCGGATCCCGGGGCATACCGTCTTCGAGAACGACGACGCGTACACGACCCGGTCGGCCTCGTCCAGCTCGAGCATCGTGGGCAGCGACTCGCCCTCGAAGCGCAGCTCGCCGTAGGGGTCGTCCTCGAAGATCGTGAAGTCGTACTCGGCGGCCAGCTCGAGCAGGCGGCGGCGCTTCTCGAGCGAGAGCGTGGCCCCGGCGGGGTTGTGGAAGTTGGGGATGATGTGCGCGAGCTTGGGGCGGCGGCCGGCCTCGAGCTGGCGGGCCAGCTCCTCCACGTCGACGCCGTCGGGCTCGACCGCGACGGCGACCAGGTCCGCGCCGAGCTCGCGAAGGGCGAGCAGGGTGCGGTCGTAGGTGGGGCGCTCCACGACGACGGTGTCGCCGGCGCCGACGTCGCGCTGGAACAGGAACGCGTCCGCCTGCATCGAGCCGTTGGTGACGATCACCTGCTCGCGGGCGACCTGGTGCTTGTCCGCGATCCACTGGCGCAGACCCGGGTAGCCGCCCGAGGTGCCGTACGAGAAGGCCCCGGCGGGGTCCTTCTCGAAGGCGCCCTGAGCGGCCGCGCGGAGGTCCTCGACGGGGACGATGTCGAGCGACGGCGCGCCACGGGCGAACGTGATGGGCGGCGACCCCTCCATGGGGTTGACGATATCGCCTGGCACGGCGGCCTCGGGCGACGCCCTCAGCGCCCCACGCTCACGCCCAGCAGGGCTCCCTCCACCTCGCGGAGGCGGTCGACGTCGCCGCGCATCCCGGCCACCGCGTCGTTGAAGAGGAAGGCCTCGGCCAGCTTCACGATCGCGTAGGCGAGCGTGGCCGGCTCGACCGGCGGGTGGTAGGCGCCGGCGGCGACCTCCTCCTCGATCAGCGCCTGGATCCGGCCGACGACGTACGGCTGCAGGAAGCCGCCTCCCGAGGTGATGACCCGCAGCGCGGCGTCGCGCTCGTCCTCCACGAAGCGCCGCAGCGCCGGCGCGTCCGCGAGGCTGCGGTTGAAGCGGTCGAAGGTGTCCAGGAGAGCGCGTCCACCCGACCCGCGCGCGCCCGCGCGCGCCTCGTCGAGCAGGGGGTCCGCCGCCCGGGCCAGCACCTCCCCGAGGAGGTCGTCCCTCGAGCCGAACCAGCGGTAGATGGTCGTGCGACCCAGGCCGAGGTCCGCGGCCAGGGCCTGGATGTCGACCCGGCGCCCGCGCAGATAACGCTGCAGGGCGTCCTCGAGCACGTCCTCCCTGCTGGCTGCCGGCCGCCGTCCGGGCCGGCGCGGGCTGGTGGCGGTGGCCATGCCGCGAAGCATATGCGTCAAATCGAAACACTTGATAGCTTCTGTTCCAATCATGTGCGGGGGAGGCGTCCACCACGGCCGTGCGTTGCTGGCCGTGCTCGTCGCGGCGCTGTGGGCCGCGGCTCCGGCGGCCGGGTACGACCCGGAGCAGGACGCGCAGAACAGGGCGAAGAGCTCCGAACGGGAGCGCGAGCACACGACCGACGAGTACCAGGCGGAGCTCCGGACCCGCGGCGCCGAGAACAGCACCGAGGGGGCCCGGATCCTCGCCACCGATCCCGAGCGCGCCGCCGGCGGCACCGGCGCGACGGCCTGCTTCAGCCTCGGCGGGCCCTGCGCGGGCGACATCCGGCTCTACGACTTCCAGGAGCGCGGCCGCGGCCTCGTCACACCGGTGCTGTGGACGGCGCGTAACGGCTCCACGGTCTCCGGGCACGTCTGGGCGACCCGCGCCGGGCCGTCGAGACGCCCCGGGGTGGTCATCACGAGCGGGTCGATCCAGGCGGCCGAGACGATCTACTGGTGGGCCGCGCAGGTCCTGGCCAAATCGGGCTACGTCGTGATCACGTTCGATCCGCAGCAGCAGGCCCGCTCGGATACCTTCGGCGAGGGCGTGGACCGCGACGAGGGCGTCCCCTCGCAGACCGCGGGCAACACGTTCTTCGACTGGACGCAGGACGCACTCGACTTCCTCCTGTCGAGGCCCGACTCGCCGTTCTGCGCGCGGGCGAGCCGCTCGGGGACGAGCCATTGCGAGAAGCAGCAGCGCCGGGTCCGGGAGGGCCGCAACGCCGCCTTCAACCCGTTCTGGGACCTGGTCGATCCGGACCGGATAGGGATCGTCGGGCACTCGTACGGAGCGTCGGGGGTCTCGTGGGTGGGCCAGCAGGACCCGCGCGTGGACGCGGTCGTGGCCTGGGACAACCTCTGCAACCCGAGCTTGCAGGCCGGACGCGGCAGCCCCACGGGCGGCGGTGCCTGCTCGAGCGGGGCCCAGGGCGACCCGCCCGGGTTCCGCGTCCCGTCGCTCGGCATCACCAACGACTCCTTCACCGGAACCGAGTCGCGCAGCAGCGACCCCGAGCCCACCGAGCGAGCGCGCGCCTCGATCGCGTTCTCGAACGCGGGAGTGGACAGCGGCTCGATCGCCATCCGGGGGGGGACGCACTTCGAGTACTCGTACATCCCCAGCCGGGTCTTCCGGGCCACGCTGCGCGGCATCGACCTGGCTGCGTGGTACACGACCGCCTGGTTCGACAAGTACGTACAGGGCGATCCATCGGCCGACCGGCGGCTGACGACCGAACGCTGGCGCCGCGACCCGGGCGACCTGGCGGTCGACCCGGCCGGCGGCGGGAACCTGTACTCGTTCTACTACCGCTCGCGCCTCGACATCGGGCTCGCGAACGGAGGCCGGTTCAGGTGTGAGGACCTGCGCACGGGCTGCCCGGGCCAGGCCGGCGACGACGGGCTGGCCGGCCACTACTCGTTCCTCTCGATCGCCGCTGCGC
>JALZEZ010000154.1 GCA_030861775.1 Actinomycetota bacterium | reverse complement strand
GGTCGAGGCCCATCCGCCCGACGTCCAGCCGCGCGCGCGCCACGTTCACGAGCCGCGCGTCGAACGCATTGCGGCGCGGGAGCGGCTCGCCCGCCACGGGCATCCGGGCGCGCACCGTCGCCGGGAACGGCGGGCCGGGGAAGGCGCCGGTCTCGGGCACGGTCGCCGGCAGCGGCTTGCCCAGGCCGTACGAGGTGGCCTCCACGAGGGCGTGCTCGTCCGGCCCCGCCCGGCCCGGATCGTCGGTGCTGCGCAGGGCGATCCCGTCCACCCAGTACGCCCCGTCCCAGCGCAGGCCGAACTCCGGCACGTCCATGATCGGGTAGCGCTTGTAGCGCACGCGCGCGGGGTCGGGGTCGAGCCGGTGGTCGCCGAGCCAGTCGCGCGTGTGGCCCCACTCGTCGGACTGGCGGCGCCGCAGGTGGTCCGCGGCCGGGTGCTCGTAGTAGCGGTACGGGTTGCCCACCGAGTCGAACGTGTCGATCTGGTGGCGCACCCCGGACACCGGCACCTCCTCGTCGGTCGCGCTGGCCACCACCTCGAACGGCAGGTTCAGCCCGTTCTCGGCGATCTTCGTGGTGATGCCGCGGTCGATGTACGGCTCGTCGCCCGCGATCGGCCGCGACGGGTAGGGCCAGATCGCGTACGCCGGCGGCGGCAGGTAGGCCGACGCGCGCGCGAAGCGATCCGGCATCAGCAGACCCAGCCGGAAGGTCAGGTAGCCGCCCATCGAGTACCCGGTGATCGACGTCCGCGAGCGATCGGTCTTGAACAGCCGCTCCGCGTGCTCCCAGGCCTCGAGCACGTCCGCCAGCCCGGCCGTCATGTAGAAGTTGATGTGCCCGCGCCCGAGCGGAGTGAGCAGCACCGACCCCCGCTCCTCGCCGAGCTGCCGCAGCAGCCCCGGGTTGCTCGTGCCCCACATGTTGTGGCTCTCGAGCGACGAGTGCCCGACGATCGTCAGCGGCGCCCCCGGCGCGTAGCTCTCCGGCACGTACACGCCGTACGGCTGCCAGCGCGACTTGAACTGCGGCTCGGTGTCCCCGATCACTCGCGCGCTGCCGCTGTTGTCGCGGGCCAGGTCGATCCCCTCCCCCAGCTCGAACCGCGACCGGTACACCGCGTTGTGGTAGCCGGGCTCGACCCGCCACCGCACGCTCTCGCGCCGCCGCATCGGCCGCAGCCGCAGCGGCGCCGCGAACTCGCTCACGTCCCGCGCCCGCAGCGCGGCGGCCTGCTGGCGGTCGCTCCAGTAGGCGGTGCGGTCGAACGGCTCGTCCGGCCGGAAGGCGACGTTCCAGACCCCGGTCGCGCCTGACCCGCCCCCGCCCGGCTCCGAGGCGCTCGCCATCCCGCCGGGCACCGCCCGGAACCCGCCGCGCTCGGGGTCCGCCAGCCCGGTCACGAGCCAGATCCGCGCGCGCGAGGACATCGGCCCCAGCAGCCGCCGCGACACCGAGGCCTCGATCGCGTTGTGCTTCAAGCTCACCACCTGCCGCGGGCGCCCCAGCGCCGCCCCGTCGCCGCCGCGCACGCTCCCGCCGCTCCCCCACAGCGTCACGAACCGGTCGGCGCCCGGCGTCGCGATCCGCGCCCCCTCCGGCCACTCGGCGGCGCCGGTCGCGGGGTCTCCGTCGGTGTCGATCGCCAGCATGACCGCGGCCGCGTCGCGCTCGATCATCGTCTGCATCGAGACCAGCATGTGCAGCCGCCTGCGGTCCGCCGCCACGCGGAGCTCGCGCAGGTCCGCCGCGTTGTGGCCGAACCGCCGCCCGTCGGTCGGATACCGGTAGTCGCCGTTGGTCGGGTAGAACATGAACCCCCAGGCCGTCGGGTTCGTGGGGAGGCCGTCGGTGTCGGCCCCGAAGTCGTCGTACAGCCAGTCGGTGTAGATGAGCTCCCCGCGCGAGAGCGCCGTCTGGCCGGTGATCGGGTTGGCCCGCCCGCGCCAGTCGCCCAGCCGGCCGTCCGCGACGTGCGGCCTGGTGGCGGCCGCGGCCGGCCCGGCGCCCAACACCAGCAGGAGCGCGGCGACCAGCAGCCCGCGCCCGCCCATGGCTCAGCCCACCGACACCGCGGGCGCTTCGCCCCAGAGCTGCTCGAGCCGGTAGTACGAGCGCGCCTCGGGCGTGAAGATGTGAAGCACGCAGTCGAGGTAGTCCATGAGGATCCAGCGCGCCTCGCGCTCGCCCTCCACCCGCGCCGGCCGCAGGCCCTCGGCCTTCAGCGACTCGTGCACCGCGTCGCGGATCGCCTTCGTCTGGCGCTCGGTGTTGCCCGTACAGATCACGAACCAGTCGGTGTATCCCACCAACCCCGACACCTCAAGCATCCGGATGTCGGTCGCCTTCCGGTCCGAGGCCACGGCCGCGATCCGCTCCGCCAGCTCGCGCGAGGTCAAGCGCTCACCGCCGCGTCCGCGTACAGCCCGCGCTCCGCGATCTCCTCGGCCACGAGGTCGGGCACGAAGTAGCGCACCGGCAGCCCCTCGGCCGCCCGCGCGCGCACGAGCGACGACGACACGTCGATCCGCGGCATGTCGAAGAACTCGATCGCATCGCCCCCCTCCAGCCCGGCCAGCGCCTCGCGCACGCGCCCGCGCTCGAAGCCGCCGCGCTCGGCCACCGCCACCGTCGCCAGCCGCAGCACCTCCTCCGGCTCGCGCCACGACGGCAGCCCCGCCGCCGCGTCGCCGCCCAGGATCAGCACCCGCTCGTCGGCGGGCGCCCGGTCGCGCAGCGCGCGCAGCGTCTCGGCCGTGTACGAGCGCCCGCCGCGGTCGACCTCCAGCGGGCACGCCGACAGCCGCACGTCCCCCTGCACCGCCAGCTCGACCATCCGCAGGCGCACCCCGGCGCCCGGCTCCGGCTCGATCTCGCGGTGCGGCGCGTGCGCCATCGGGACCAGCAGAACCTCGTCGAGCCCGAGCCGCGCGTACGCCTCCTGCGCCAGCGCCAAGTGTCCGATGTGCGGCGGGTTGAACGCCCCGCCGAGCATGCCCACCCGCCGTGCGGCTACGACCTCACCTGCCCCGACCCCTCGACCACGTACTTGAACGTGCACAGCTCGCGCACGCCGATCGGCCCGCGCGCGTGCAGCTTCTGGGTGGAGTTCCCGATCTCCGCGCCCATCTGGAACTGGCCCCCGTCGGTGAAGCGGGTGGAGGCGTTGACGTAGACGCACGCCGCGTCCACGCCCTCGGTGAAGGCCTGGGCCGACTCGGTGCTGCCCGTGACGATCGCCTCCGAGTGCCCGCTGCTGTAGCGGGTCACGTGCTCGATCGCCTCGTCGACCGAGTCCACCACCCGCACCGCCAGCACGAGCGCCAGGTACTCCGTGGCCCAGTCCTCCTCGGTGGCGTCGTTCAGCGACGCGGCCAGCTCGCCGGCCAGCTCGCGCGTGCGCGCGTCCACCCGCAGCTCAACGCCGGACTCCCTGAGCTCGCGCAGCGCGCGCGGCAGGAACTCGGCGGCCACGCCGGAGTGGACCAGCAGCGTCTCGGCCGCGTTGCAGACGCCCGGCCGCTGCACCTTCGAGTTCACCGTGATCGCCACCGCGTCGTCGAGGTCCGCGCTCGCGTCCACGAACACGTGGCAGTTGCCCGAGGCCGCGTAGATCACCGGCACCTTCGCGTGCTCCTTGAGCACCTTCTTCAGCCCCTCGCCCCCGCGGGGGACGATCAGGTCCAGGTACTCCTCCTGGCCGGCCAGCTCGGGCAGCTCCTCGCGCCCGCCGCCGGCCACCAGCGAGACGGCGTCGGCGGGCAGCCCCACCGAGGCCACGGCGTCGCGGGCGATGCCGGCCAGCACGGCGTTCGAGTGCGAGGCCATCGACGACCCGCGCAGCACGATCGCGTTCCCCGACTTCAGGCACAGCGCCGAGCAGTCGATCGTCACGTTCGGTCGCGACTCGTAGACCACGGCGACCACGCCGAGCGGCACGCGCACCTTGCGCACGTCGAGGCCGTTCGGCAGCCGCCAGCCCTCGATGGTCTCGCCGACCGGGTCGGGCAGGGCGGCGATCTTGCGCACGTCGGCGGCGATGCCGGCCACGCGCTCCTCGGTGAGCTTGAGCCGGTCGAGCAGGGCCGAGCCGATGTCGGCCTCCGCGCCCGCCTCCATGTCGCGCCCGTTGGCCTCGAGGATCTCCGCGGTGCGCAGCTCCAGGGCGGTCGCGATCGCCTCCAGCGCCGCGTCACGCGTGCCGGAGTCCGCGCGCGCGAGCACGCGCGACGCCGTCTTCGCGGCGGCACACGTCTCGGCTACGGATCGGGTGGCGGTGGCCACGTTTCCCAGGGTACAGCCGCCGCGCTCAGCCGATGACCAGCACGCGCTCGCAGCCCGCGGTCTCGTCGTCGAGGTCCACGTGCGCGCGGTCCTGGCCCCTGCCGCAGTTCACGGTCTCGCCCACGCCGTTGCGGGCCTTGATCACGTCGTCGCCGCTCTGGGCGCTGTAGGCGTTCCTCCCCCGGCCGCCGGTCAGCACGTCGTCGCCGCGGCCGCCGGTGAGCGAGTCGTCCCCGGACCCGCCGTTCAGGCGGTCGGCGCCGTCGTGACCCTTGATCAGGTCGCTCCCGTCGCCCCCGGCCAGCTCGTCGTCGCCGTCCTGGCCGTAGAGGCAGTCGTCCCCGACCAGCCCCACCAGGTGGTCGTCGCCGCCGAAGCCGGCCATCCGGTCGCCCCCGGCCGCGCCGATCAGGGTCTCGGGGCCGTCGGTGCCGGCCTGGTGGTTGTTGCAGGGCCCGGGCGCGAAGTCGCCGGAGCCGTCGCAGGCGGTCCCGATCCCGTCGCGGTCGTGGTCCGTGAGGCCGGGGTTCGCGGTCGTGGGGCAGTTGTCCACCTCGTCGGCGTGCCCGTCGCCGTCGCTGTCGGGCGCCGCGAACGCCACCCCGCCCGCCGCCAGCACCACGACGAGCACGAGCGGGACGGCGAACATGCCGCTATTCCAGCACGAAGTAGTCCCTGTGAACAGCCTCCTCGCTGGCCCGCGGCATCACCTCGCGGACCTGCTCGGTCTTCATCCCCTGCACCCGGCGCAGCTCCTCGGCCGAGTAGTTCGCGATGCCCTTGCCGATCGGGCTGCCGTTCGAGGTGACCGTCACCGCGTCGCCGGCCTGGAAGTCGCCCTCCACGCCCACAACGCCCACCGGCAGGAGGCTCGTGCCGCGATCGCGCAGGGCGCCGGCCGCGCCGGCGTCCACCACGATCGTCCCGCGCGCCGGCTTCGCGTACTTGAGCCAGAGCTTGAAGCTGGCGATCGGCCGGTCGCTGGGGTGGAAGCGGGTGCCCTCGTCCTCCCCCGCGATCGCCCGCACGATCGCGCCCGGGCGGATGCCGTTCACGATCGTCGCCGGGATCCCGGCCGCGGTGGCCATCTCGGCGGCCACCACCTTCGAGCGCATCCCGCCGGAGCCGAGCGCGGAGGTCGAGTCGGAGATCTCGAGCTGGCGCACCACGGCGAAGTCGCGCACCTCCGAGATCCGCTCGGCCTCCGGGTGCAGGGTGGGGTCGGCGGTGAACAGGCCCTCGGTGTTGGTGAGCAGCAGCAGGATGTCCGCGTCGAGCAGGATCGCCACCTGCGCCGCCAGGAAGTCGTTGTCGCCGAACGAGATCTCGTCGGTGGCCACCGTGTCGTTCTCGTTGATCACCGGGACCACCCGCCAGCCGAGGAGCTGGCGGAGCGTCTGCCGCGCGTTCAGGTACTGGCGCCGGGCGGCGATGTCGGGGAACGTGAGCAGCACCTGGGCGCTGGTGATGCCGTACGACGAGAGCAGCTCGTCGTAGATGCGGTAGAGCTTGCCCTGCCCCACCGCCGAAGCCGCCTGGAGGTCCGCCATCGCGGTGGGCCGCGCGGGCAGGCCCATCGCGCGCATCCCGCGCGGGATCGCCCCGGAGGTGACCAGCACCACGTCGTGGCCGTCCCGGTGCAGCTCGGCGGCCTCCTCGCACACGTGGCCGAGCACGCCCATGCGCGGCTCGCCGTCGTCGCGCGCCACGATGTTCGACCCGAGCTTGATGACCGCCGTGCTCACGGGCGGAAGGTTATGCGCGGGGCGCCCCGCCTCCGCGCTAGAACCGCGCCCCCGGGTCGAGCTCGAACACGACGCCGCCGATCTCCACGTCGTCGCCGGGCTCGAACCCCTGGGCCTGAAGCGCCGCGATCACGCCCATGCCGCGCAGACGCTCCTCCACGTAGCGCATCGCCTCCTCGTTGTCCGGGTCGTGCCGGGCGAGCAGGCGCTCCACGCGCGGGCCGCTCACGCGGAATCCGCCGCCGGCCAGCCGCTCGACGGCGAAGCCCTCACCGGCCGGGCGGTAGGTCTTGTGCTCCGCGAGCCCCTCGAGGCCCTTCTCGGCGGCCGGAGGGGCCGGCTCCTCGGGCACGCGCTCGAGGATCGCCCGGCGGAGGTCGTCGAGCCCGCGCCCGGTCGCGGCGGAGGTGACGACGACCTCGCCGCCGAGCCGCTCGCGCCACTCGTCCGCGACCTCCTCGGCCCGCTCCTCCGGCACCAGGTCGGCCTTCGACAGGCACAGGATGCGCGGCAGCCGCTCGAGCCCGGCCCCGTGCGCCGCCAGCTCCGCCTCCACCGTCCGGTGGCTCTCGACCGGGTCCGACCCGTCCACCGGCGCGATGTCGAGCACGTGCACGAGTAGGCGCGTCTTCTCCACGTGGGCGAGGAACTCGTGGCCCAGCCCCGCGCCCTCGCTGGCGCCCTCGATCAGCCCCGGGATGTCGGCGATCACGAGCTGGCGCTCGCCGCCGTCGAGCGTGCCGAGCACCGGCTCCAGCGTGGTGAACGGGTAGCCGGCCACCTTCGGCGCCGCGCGCGTGAGCCGGGCCAGCAGCGACGACTTGCCGGCGTTGGGCAGCCCCACCAGCCCGGCGTCCGCCAGCAGGCGCAGCCGCAGCTCCAGCCAGGCCTCCTCGCCGGGCAGCCCCCGCTCGGCGAAGCGCGGCGCCTGGCGGGTCGAGGTGGTGAAGTGGCGGTTGCCGCGGCCGCCCAGCCCGCCGCGCGCCACCACCACGCGCTGGCCGGGCTCGCTCAGCTCCCCGAAATTTCCCACCTCTGTGCCGGGAGGTACACCGATCTCGAGCGCGCCAGGCGACGCCCCGTGCCTGTTGGAACCCTCGCCATGCCCGCCGCGCGCGCCCTTGAAGTGCTGCTTGTAGCGGAACTGCTGGAGATCGCGCATGGAGGGATCGCAGACCAGCACCACGTCCGCCCCGCGGCCGCCGTCGCCCCCGTCAGGCCCGCCGCGCGGCACGTGGGCCTCGCGCCGGAACGACACAACGCCGTCGCCGCCGGCTCCGCCCTGGACGAAGACCCTTGCCCGGTCGTGCAGCATCCCCCGAGCCTAGGGAGCGGCCGGTGCCCCGGCCTCCGGCGGCGCGGAGAGCGAGGCTCCCGCGGAGGCGGCGACCACCAGCGCGATGGCCACGACGTCGCGGGCCCCGAGCCCCTGACCGAGCACCGCCAGCCCGGCCAGCGCCGCCACCGCGGGCTCCAGGCTCAGCAGGATGCCGAACACCCCGGCGCGCAGCCGCCGCAGCGCCTCCAGCTCGAGCGCGTACGGGATCGCCGAGGCC
>JALZEZ010000414.1 GCA_030861775.1 Actinomycetota bacterium | reverse complement strand
GCTCCGCACCGACTTCTCGACCGGCGAGGCCGCCCGGCTCGTGGTCTTCCCCACCGAGGACGGCGGCCGGCTCGCCTGGCGCGTCCTCGTCGACGGCGAGGAGGATCTCGCCTACGAGAGCACGATCGACGCCGCCAGCGGCGCGGTGCTCCAGCGCCAGTCGATCACCGAGTTCGCCGGCATGGGGCTCGTGCACGACCACTTCCCGGGCGCGGCGAAGGGCGGCACGGCCCAGGCGAAGTCGCTGACCCCGGACGCGACGTGGCTCGACGACTCGGCCGGGAACACCCGCCTGGCGGGCAACAACGTCCACGCGTACCCGGACGAGGACAACGACAACCTCCCCGACAGGGAGATCGGTGAGAGCACGCCGGGCGGCGGGGACTGGCTGTATCCGCTCTCGACGGACTTCCCCGGCGCCGGGCCCTGCCCGCCGGCCGGGTGCACGTGGAACTCGGACGTCCCCGCGACCCGGGAGGTCAACCGCGCGTCGGCGACCGTGAGCCTCTTCTACCTCTCGAACAAGTTCCACGACCACCTGCTGAAGCCACCGATCTCGTTCGACGAGGCGTCCGGGAACTTCGAGCGCGTGAACGCGAGCGGCTCCGGCGCGGGCGGCGACGCCGTGCTGGCCGAGTCCAACGACGGCAGGCGCCTCAACAACGCGAGCTTCGGCACGCCCTCGGACGGGTTCCCCGGTCGCATGCAGGTCCATCTCTTCACCTACCGCGACACGAACGCGGCCCACGACCCGGCCATCATCTACCACGAGTACACGCACGGGCTCTCGAACCGGCTGGTCACGAGCCCGGGCGGCAACTCGGGCCTGATCAGCTTCCAGGCCCGCGGCATGGGCGAGGGCTGGAGCGACTTCTACGCGGTCGACTTCCTCGAGTCGGAGGGCTACATGACCGACACCGACGCCGACGCCGAGCTGAAGATGGGCGAGTACGTCTACATGGACGGCGGGATCCGCTCGAAGCCGATGGACTGCCCGGTCGGGACGCTCCACACCAGCTGCGACGAGGGCTACACATGGCTCAAGAAGGGCGGCTACACGTTCGGCGACCTGTACTCCCTGCTCAGCGGCGGGGCCGGCGACAACGTGCACGCGGTCGGGGAGCTCTGGAGCCAGACGCTCTGGGACCTTCGCCGGCTCGTCGGCTCGCAGGACGCGCTCGCTCTCGTGACCGGGGGAATGCGCCTCTCGCCCGACGACCCCGACATGCTCCAGATGCGCGACGCGATCCTCCAGCAGGCGCTGGTCATGGGCCGCGGCCTGCACCGCGCGGTCTGGAAGGTGTTCGCCGGCCGCGGGATGGGCCACAGCGCCAGCACGCCCGGCTCGTGGTCGGGTGAGAGCAAGGAGGCGTTCGACCTCCCGCCGGTCACGCCGATGCACAAGTCCACGCAGATCAGCGATCCGTTCCCGACGGGCGACAACGACGGGATCGTCGAGTCCGGCGAGGTCGTGGAGATCCGCGAGACGCTCACGAACGTGCACGCGAACCCGCTCACCAACGTCTCCGGCACGCTGACCAGCAGCGCGGACGACTTCCAGGTCCAGGCCGGCACCGCCGTCTGGCCGACCATCGCGGCCGACGCCGACGCGGTGAGCGAGGCGCCGTTCAAGGTCGCGATCGCGCCCGACGCGGACTGCGGGCCGTCGAGCGCGCTGTCGCTCGGCGTCAGCTCCGATCAGGGCAACGTGGCGATCCCGGTGCCCGTCACCGTGGGACGGCCGCGCGTCACGCAGTCGGCGGACGTCCCGAAGGACATCCCGAACTACGAGTACGTCGGCTCGGAGCTCACGCTTCCGGCCGGTGAGCCGCTCACCGATCTCGACGTGACGATCGGGCGGATCAGGCACTCCTTCGTGGGCGACCTGATCGTCAAGCTCACCCACGACGAGGACGGAAATGGCCCGAAGGCCCCGGTCACGGTCACGCTGGTGGATCAGCCCGGCTATCCGCGCTGGCAGTACGGGACCATGGGCTCGGACTTCATCGAGACGGTCTTCGACGACGAGGCGGCGCTGCCCGTGGAGGACGAGCGGCCGCCGTTCACGGGTCGCTACAAGCCGGTCGACCCCCTGTCGGCGTTCGACGGCATGGACCCAGGCGGCGTGTGGCGCCTGAGCGTGTCCGATCAGATGGCCGGCTACAGCGGGTCGCTGCTCAGCTGGGGGCTCACGCAGCCGAACCACTGCGACGTGACGATCCCCTCGGCCACCACGCAGCCGACGACCCGGTTCGACCACGCGAGCGCGCTCGTGGGCGGCACGGTCGACGCCGGCGGCGCTCCGACGGAGTGGCGCGTGGCGTACGGGCCGACCGCCGACTACGGCTCCGTCACGAGCGCCCAGCCCGCGGGCTCCGCGCGCGGCGCGCGGGCGGTGTCCACGGCCCTCACCGGGCTCGAGCCGCTGACCACCTACCACTACCGGGTCGAGGTGCTGCGCGACGGCGCCGTGGCGAACGTCGGCGAGGACCGCACGTTCACCACGCCGGACGTGCCCCCGCCGGCCGCACCGGCTCTCACCGACGTCGATCCCGACTCGCCGGCCAACGAGAACTTGCCGCGCGTGAAGGGGACCGCGCCAGGCGCGGCCACGGTCGCGCTGTACACGACCCCCGACTGCGAGGGCTCCGCCGCGGCGCGGGGGAGCGCCGACGAGCTCGCCTCGTCCGGCATCTCCGTGCCGGTGGTCGACGGCTCGACCACGACCTTCCGCGCGACGGCCAGCGACGCCGAGGGACGCACCTCGGCGTGCTCGACCTCCACGCTCACCTACGCGGAGGACTCGACGGCTCCCGGCGCGCCCGCCCTGAGCGCGACCGAGCCGCTCTCGCCCGCCAACCACAACGCACCGCGGGTCGAGGGGACCGCCGAGGCCGGCTCGACCGTGAAGGTCTACGCGGGCGATTGCACGGGCGCGCCGCTCGCCCAGGCGCCGGCCGCCGCCCTGGCCTCCGGCGTCCCGCTGGCGCTGCCCGACGACTCGACCACCAGGCTGCGGGGGACCGCGACCGACTCGGCGGGCAACGTCTCGCCCTGCTCGGCGGCCCTGTCCTACGTCGAGGACTCGACGGCGCCGGCCGCGCCGGCCATCCAGACGAGCGATCCGGTCTCACCGGCGAACTCGAACTCACCGCGCCTCAAGGGCACCGCCGAGCCCGGCTCGATCGTGCGGCTCTTCGCCGCGGCCGACTGCGCGGGCTCCGCGGCGGTCGAGGGCAGCGCCGCGGCGTTCGGCGGCAGCGGGCTGTCGGTATCGGTCCCGGACGACTCGACGACGAGCTTCCGGGCCACCGCCACCGACGCCGCGCGCAACACCTCCGCCTGCTCGTCGCCGTTCGAC
>JALZEZ010000413.1 GCA_030861775.1 Actinomycetota bacterium | reverse complement strand
GTCCTCCCGCGCAACGTGATCGCCGCCTTCGTGCCCGCGATGCTGGTGCTCGGGGCCGGCTTCGCCGCGCACCGCGCCGGGCCGTGGCTGGCGGCCGGGCTGTGCGCGCTGGCGGCCGCCGTGTCGATCCAGGTGAGCTTCAACGAGAGCCTCCAGCGCGACGACTGGCGCGGCCTGGCGGACGCCCTCGGCCGAGCGCCCGGCGACCGCATCCTGGTGCTGAACCCGCAGACCCACCGCCGCCCGCTCGAGCACTACGCGGGCCCGCTCGAGCCGCTACCGCCGGCCGGTGCCGTCGTATCCGAGGTCGACGCGATCTTCATCACCCGCGAGGGGCCCGAACGCGAGCCCGAGCCCCCGCTGGCGGCCTTCACCGAGGCCGGCCGGGCGAGCAGCCCGAGCTGGGAGCTGCGCCGCCTGCGCGCGCCGGAGCCCCTCGGCGTGGCCCCGTTCCGCGCGGAGGCCGGGCGGCTGGGCGAGGAACCCCCGTTCCTGGCGCTTCAGCGTCGCCGCTAGGCGGAGCCGCCCCCCTCCGGGCCTCGGCCCGGCCGGCACAGGTAGATGTCCTCGAGGGACAGCAGCCCGTAGCGCTCGACCTCCTCCCCCGGCAGCTCGCGCAGCAGCGAGTCCACGGTGACCTCGAACCCCTCCGACCGCAGCCGCTCCGGGAAGTCGTTCGCGTACAGCCGCAGGTGGTCCGGCTGCCAGTAGGCCCGCTCGCGCTCCTCCGGCGTGTCGATGGAGGGGTCCTCGAGCGTCTCGGCCCGCTCGTAGTCGATCGGCACCTGCACGATCGCCCAGCCGCCGGGCGCCAGCACCCGGCGCAGCTCGCGCATCGCCTGCCGGTCGTCGAGCACGTGCTCGAGCACGTGCGAGCAGACGATCGCGTCGAAGGCGCCGTCGGCGTGGGGGATCGCCTCCAGGTCGAAGTGCTCCATCGCGAGCGGTGAGTCGAGATCGGCGCTCAGGTACTCGACTCCCGGCAGCGCGCGCAGCCGCTCCATCAGCACGTGCTCGGGCGCGATGTGCAGCAGCCGCCGCGCGCCGGCGAGCAGCTCCGGCCGCCGCTCCAGGTAGAGCCACAGCGCGCGGTGGCGGATATGGCTCCCGCACCACGGGCAGACCGCGTTCAGCGACTCCGGGTCCGGCCGCACGAACGAGCGGAACGAGCGCTCGCAGCACGGGCAGCGCACCGACCGCCCCGCGTACGTGACGAGCCGCGTCCGGCGCCGCAGCGCGCTGACGACCTGCGATGGCATGCGATGAGTGTTACGCCTCCACCCGGTCTACACGTGCAAAGGCCACGAAGAGGGACACATGAGCCAGACGCTCGACCACGACTTCACCGCCACGCTCGAGAAGAGCCCGAACCCGGGCGGCTGGACGTACGTCGTCATGCCGGGGTCCGCCGAGCTCTTCGGCACGCGCGGGCTGGTGAAGATCCGCGGCACGATCGAGGGGCACCCGTTCCGCGCGTCGTTCATGGCGCTCGGCGACGGCCGGCACAAGCTCCCGGTGAAGAAGGACGTCCGCGAGGCGATCGGCAAGGGCCCCGGCGACGAGGTGCGGATCCACCTCGCCGAGCGGCTGGGCTAGGGCTCCGGGAAGGGCGCCTTCACGACGCGCGCGCCGCAGCGCCGGCTCAGCGCGTCGCGGCGTCCCCAGGCGCGCAGCCCCGGCACGCACCAGGCGAACACGTCGAGGTCCGAGAACTCGCGCGGAAACGTGAACGTCACGCGGGCCACCGCCGAGCTCCTGCCCGCCTGGCGGATGCGCGCGGTTCCGAGGCGGTAGTAGCGCCGCTTGTACGGGCGCCCGAGGTAGAGCACGAAGCGCCGGGAGCCGACGCGGAAGTCTCGCCCGCCGCGGAGGCGCACCGTCATCCGGACGTGGCGGCCACTTACGAACCGAGACTTGACTCCCGCCCGCGGGTAGGCGTAGACGGTCACCGCGCGGGTCGTGCCCGGGACGCCCTGGGCCCGCATCCGGTAGCGCGTGTTGCGAGTGGGGCGCGGGTGGAAGAACGTGGTGCCGTCGGCGTTGACCGGACCGGAGCGGCCGGCCGGGCGGAAGCGGCCGTACGGGTAGGGGTCGGCCTCCACCTCGAGGATCGGCCTGCTCTCGCGGAACGTCCGCCCGGCCGCGCCGGCCACCTCGCCCTCGTTGCCGACGAGCACGTCGTTGACCGTCACGGCGGCGTCGATCCCGCCCGGATCCGGCCGCAGCAGCGAGCGGAAGGCGGTGAGGCGCTGGCCGCCGCTGGCGACGAGCACGCCGGGCGACCCGGCCGACATCCCCGGATGGAGCCCGCCGGGCTCGTTGAAGCCCGCCTGACGCAGCACTCCATACCCGCGCGGCTCGCCCGTCTCGCGGTCGAACGCGAGGAGCCCGCGTCCTTCGGCCACCGCGTAGACGTCGTGCGCGACCACGAGCGGTACCCGTGACACGAGCCCGAGCGTGGTCCCGAAGGCCCCTCGCTTGTCGGACCCCCAGCGCGTCTCGCCGCCGGCGAGCGAGAAGGCGAACGGGCCGCGGCCGAAGCCGAGGTCGCCCGCGGCGGCCTCGGGGACCGGGGAGGCCGGGCGGTCCTCGCCGGTCGCGGCGTCGTACGTGAACCCGCCGGGCGCGAACACGCGCCCGCCGTACAGCATGCCCGGGTAGCCGCGCGCGCTCCCCCGATGGCAGGTGGTGCCGGCGTAGCGGTTGCGCCGCCACACGACCTTCCCGTCCGAGCGCGACAGGGCCACCGCGCTGCCGCACTCGTCGGTCATGTAGACGCGTTCGGAGTCGATCATCGGCACGGCGCTCTGCACCGGCTCCTCGTTCGCCCGCCACAGCACGTTCCCGGTCGCCCCGTCCACCGCGGTGTTCCCGAAGTACACGGTGCCGCCCGCGGCGACCGGCGCATCGACGTCCGCGTTCACGTCCTGGCTCCACAGCGGGCGGCCGTCCTCGATCGAGAACGCGCGCGCGACTCCCTCGTCGTTGATCGAGTAGACGCGGCCGGCGTCGGCCGCGAGCGGCGCGGTGAAGTACGTGCCGGGCGTGGGCCGGCGCCAGAGCTCGCGACCGGTCCAAGCGTCCAGCGCCACCACCTGCGAGCCATATCTGTCGTCCTCGCGGGAGACGTTCACCAGCACCTTGCCGCCGACGAGGAGCGGCTGGTTGGTGAACCCCCCATCGGTGTTCTCCGTGGCGAAGCGCTTGCTCCACTGGACGGCTAGCGGGCCGAAGACCGCCTCGGTGGCCGTGGCCTGCGTGTGCTGGGGGTTCCCGAAGTACGAGACGACGTCGCCCTCGGCGCCGCCGACCGGTGTGCCCTGCGGCGGTGGCCGCTCCTCCGGCGGCTGCTGGACCGGCGGCGGC
>JALZEZ010000412.1 GCA_030861775.1 Actinomycetota bacterium | reverse complement strand
GGGCATGCCGACCTCGCCGGGGGCGTCGAAGCGGCCGTCGTCGCGCTCGCCGCGGCCGCGCTGGTCGGCGGCGCCGTCGCGGCGCAGGAAGTCGCCGGTGTCCCAGAGCTCGGCGGGGTCGTCGAGCGCGACCATCTTGCAGGCGGCCGAGGCGGCCTCCGGGTGTCGGGCCAGCGCGGCGGTCATGCGCTCGAGCCAGTCCGGCTCGAGCACCACGTCGGTGTTCACGAGCGCCACCAGCTCGGCCTCCGCCGCCTCGATCCCGCGGTTGACCGCGAACGCGAAGCCCGTGTTGCGGCCCAGCTCGATCATGCGCACGCCGCGCTCGCGGAGCAGCTCGAGCGAGCCGTCGGTGGACCCGTTGTCGACCACGACCACCTCCGAGGGGGCGAGCGTCTGGGCGGCGATCGAGTCGAGGCACGCGGGGAGCCAGTCGCGCCCGTTCCAGTTCGGGATGACGACCGCCGGTGCGCTCACGGCGCGCCGGCCCGGGCGGTCACGTCGTCCTCGGGGCGCCTCTCGTGGCGGCGAGCGAGCGTGCGTCCGGCCCGCAGCGCCGGGCGCTCGATGGCGTAGAAGCTCACGGCCGCGACCGCGATCGACGCGACCACCGCAAGCATCGCCGGCACCACCCATCCGATGTTCTCGTCGAGCTGCGTGTAGACGATCTTCTGCGCTATCGCCGGGTGCCAGAGGTAGAGCGAGTAGGAGACGAGGCCCACCCACACCAAGGGTGGCCACGCGAGCACCCGCCGCACGGTGCCGCCGCGCGTCTCGCCGAAGACCGCCGGTGCGAGCAGGCCGAGCGCGATCAGCCCGCGCAGCTCGTGGCGCACGGGCTCGACGTCGGCCGAGATGTAGTTCGCGCCGAGGTTCGCCAGGACCACGAAGCCGAGCCCGGCGAGCAGCCACGGGACCCACGGGCGGTCCTCCACGAGCCGCACCGCCGATGGCCGCCGCTCCCTGCCCGCGAGCACGACACTCGCCACCGCCAGCCCCATCCCAAGCGCGAAGTGGTCGAGGAAGCGCGGTATGACCGCGACCTCCGGGCTGAACAGCACGAGGTTCCCGGCCGTCCGCTCGATCATGGTGAGGTTCCAGAGCAGGCCGATCGCGAAGATCGCGACCAGCGGCAGCGCCTCGGTCAGGACGAACTGACGGTCCGACCCGCGTGGCAGTTGCCGCAGCAGGAAGGCCCACACCGGCAGGAAGACGTAGAACTGCATCTCGACCGCGAGCGTCCACGTGTGGCCCACGCCGGTGAGGAGGTCCTGCCGGTTGAAGACGTGGGTGAACGTGTAGTGGAAGTACGGGTGGTCGAAGACCACCGGCAGGTCGGATCCGATCAGCCCGAAGGGGAACCAGAGCAGCCCGGCGGGGAGCGCGATCACCGTGATCGCCACCCAGTAGGCCGGCACGATCCGGAACAGGCGGCGAGTCGCGTACCCGCGGATCGAGGGCAGCGCCCGGCCGTCGTAGCGCGCCTGCGCGAACGGCCGGTAGAGCAGGAAGCCCGAGATGAGGAAGAAGATCGGGACGCCGATGTTGAGCTGGGTCGCGTAGCGGCCCCAGTTCGGGTCGGTGAAGCCCTCCAGCACGAAGGCGATGTGGAACAGCAGCACCGACAAGGCCGCGATCGCGCGCAGCGAGTCGAACAGCGGGAAGCGCGGGTTGCGCGGGGCGGTCACCGCACGCGCCAGACCGTGGCGCAGCCGAAGCGCCGCGGCGGGTCGGTCACGCGCGCGAGCAGGCGGCGGACGTCGGCCCGGTCGTGGCAGTCGGAGAAGAGGAAGCGCGCGCCGGAGCGATTCACGAGGACCTCCGCCGCGGGGCGGGGGAGGCGGCCGTCGAAGAGGTCGTTGGCCGCGCGGCTGCGCTCCTCGAAGTCGGGCGTCCACGAGCCGGCGCCGGTCCAGGTCTCGCGGCCGGTGTAGGCGGGGACGGCGGTGCCGAGGTAGGCCGAGGCGAGCACGCCGCCGGGCTCCTCGACGTCGTCCAGGTGGCGCAGCGCGTCGCGCTCGCCGGGCTCCATGAAGTGGGCCTGGAAGCCCTTGTTGATCGCGTCGCGCATCTGGTCGGCGTTGTAGAGCGTGCCGGGGACGATCAGGAGGGCGGCGGCGGCCACTGCGGGGACGACCGGGAGCGGGCGCTCCTTCAGGTGGACCCTGACCGCCAGCACCGCGAGCACCGCCAGCGGGAAGGCCAGGCCCTGGAAGGCGTGGAACGGGAACGTGCCCGCCGGCTGGTGGAAGACCGCGAGCGCGGCGAGCGGCCAGGCGCGGAGGGCGATCTGGCCGAAGTCGCGAGCCGGGAGGCGGTAGGCGAAGAGCGCGGGCAGCGCGAGGGGGGCGAGCCCGATGACCGTGACCCATACCGGCCAGCGCGGCTGGGCGTCGGTGTCGTTCGCGGTGCCGGCCAGCTCCCACGAGGCGTCCGCCTGGGAGAGGACGAAGTAGTAGACGAGCGGCGCCGCGGTGGCGGCGAGCGGAAGGGCGAGGTCGCGCGCGGAGGCGAGCAGCGGGCGCCGCTCGCGGCGCCCCGCGAGCAGCTCGGCCGCGACGAGGACGAGCGCGAAGGTGGCCCCCTGCCAGGGCTGGAACCAGGCGGCGACGAGGCCCGCGGCGGCGGCCCCAATCGCGAAGCGGCGGTGCCCGCCGCCTCCGGCGGACCCGCTCCGCGCGCGCTCGTACGCCAGCAGCCCCAGCGGCAGCATCGCCACCGCGATCGCGGTGAACAGGTAGCCCCAGAGCCAGTTCCCGGACCACATCTCGTTGCCGAGGAAGTCGAAGCGGAACTTGTCCTGGGCGTCGCCGATCCCAGCCCAGCCGACGAACGCGGCGACCGGCGAGGCGGTGAACAGGACCAGCGCGAGCGCGAGGCGGCGGTCGCCGCGGCGGTCGAGGAAGCGTCGGGTCCAGAGCAGGGCGGCGGCGAACAGGGCCGCCACGGCCACCGGCTTCCAGACCACGTACGCCGCAACCACGCCGAGCCCGATCCGATGCAGCACGCCCGAGATCAGCACGCCCGGGTGCAGGAACGTGCGCGGGCCCGGCTCGAGGTCGTAGAGGTTCCCGACCAGCCCGTGCTCGCCCGACTGGCGCAGCCAGTTCAGGTACTGGAGCTGGTCCACGACGAGGAACCCGTCCGAGCCGGTGACCACCCCGCCCCGGCTCCAGACCCGCACGAGCAGCCCGGCGAGGACCGCGACCGACAGCGCGAAGAGCGCCGCGAGGGTGACCAGCTCGAAGCGGTCGAGCCGGAGGCGCCTCAACGGCGCGGTTCGGCGGGGGCCTCGGCCGGCCGCGCGAGCGGTGCCTCGCGGAGCGGATCCGCGGGCGCGGCCGCCTCGGACCGGCCGTCGCGGAGCGGCTC
>JALZEZ010000024.1 GCA_030861775.1 Actinomycetota bacterium | reverse complement strand
GCCTGCATCAGCATCAGCGCGCACAGCGCGATCGGCACCAACGACAACCGCTTCATCTCCGCCCCCCTTGCCTAGGTCGTCAGGTCGCGGACCTTAACCGCCGCAGCCTCCCCAGGTTGCGGTGGAGGCCGGGCATGCCGAGCGCCGCGGCGGCCGTCAGCGATCCCAGCGCCGGGATCGCGAAGCGGTAGTCGTAGAAGATCGTCGCGGCGGGCACGAGCAGGAGGGTCAGCCCGGTCGCCAGCAGCAGCGCGGCTCCGGCCCGTGCCCGGCCGCGCAGGACGAACGGCGCCGCCAGCGCCGCCAGCAGGATCAGCAGGAACGCGACCCCGCTGAAGCGCGTCACGCGCTCGTACCAGCGCAGCGCGTCCAGCAGGAACGTGTGCTCGGTGAGCTTCGTGTCGGGGTCGTAGTAGCCGCGCACCTTGTACAGCGCCGTGCGGCTCCATCCGGGGGCGGTGTAGTACGCGTTCAGCTCCTCGGGCGTCTGGTTCGCGTCGTTCGGCGGCGGCGCCCACCAGCTCGGGGCGATGTAGCGGAAGCTGTCCTTCGCCACGGTGCGCGCGTAGTCGAGCGGCTGGGCCACGATCGCGGCGCGAGCGAAGCGGCGCAGCTTCGTCACGTCGCGGTCGGTCGGCTCGGGGTAGCCCTGCGGGTGGCCGAAGTTCCAGACCGCCGGCGAGGCGTAGACGAAGATGAAGAAGTAGGTGCTGCGGCGCCGCTCGACCGGCGCCTTCGGGCAGAGCATGCGCGTGCCGGCCGGCGGGTCGAACCGGTCGCAGTCCGCGAACGGCCCGACGCGGCCGTAGAGGTTGTAGCCGCCGGTGCGCGTGAGCCCGAACTGGCCCGTCTCGGCCTCGTTGCCGGCCGACCACGCCAGGGGGATCGCCGCCGCGGTGGCCGCCAGCACGAGCCCGGAGAGCACCCGCCGGCGCGGCATGGCGAGCGCCATCCACAGCGCCAGCACCGGTATGAGCGAGAGCGCGACCAGCCGGATCGGCGCCGCGGCCCCGATCAGCAGCCCGGCCGCGACGATCCACCCGAACCCGTCGTCGAGCGCCCGCACGCACGCGTAGACGGCAGCCGCCACCAGGAAGGCGAAGACGCTCTCCGACAGCAGCGCGTGCTCGATCATCACCTGGCTGCCGCACAGCCCGACGGCGGCGGCCGGGAACAGCGCGACCCAGCGCGACCCGCCGATCCGCCGCACCACCAGGAACATCAGCGCGCCGGTGGCGAGCCCGAGCAGGTGCTGCACGAGCACCGTGCCCGTGATGCCGGACCAGTGCAGCGCGCTCAGCAGCTCCGGGTAGCCGCCGGGGCGGAACGGGTCGGCGAACGCGCCCTCGTTGGCGGCCGCCACGTAGAAGGCCGTGTCCGGGTAGCCGAGGAAGGCCGGCCAGTAGGCGAACAGCGCGAGCACGCGCAGCCCCACCGCGATCGCAGCGACCGCGATCAGCGCCCGGCGGAAGCGGCGATCGGGATCGCGGCGCCGCGCGGGCGCCGGCTCGCGCTCCGCGTGCTCGGGCTCGGCGACGAGCGGCGGGAGCGACGAGCGTGGCGGCGAGACGACGGACACTGCGGGAGTCGTACCCAAAACGGCGCGCGCGTGCTCAGCCCGCGAGCACACGCTCGAACGCCGCACGGAACCCCTCGGGGTCGTCGGCCGCGAGTGCATGCCCCGCGTCCGGCACCGGTTCAACGGAGGCGGCCGGCAGCAGCCGCTCGAGCCGCGCCACCGAACGCCGCACGAACCGCGGGCTCAGCCCGGCGGCGAGGATCGCCACGGGGCGGTCGATCGCGCGGATCCGCTCGTCGCCGAGGTGGCCCGCGCCGCTCGACCCCAGGTCGGCGAAGATCGCCGCCGCGTTCGCGATCACGCGCCGCCGGCGCGACTCCGGCGCGCGGTCCCACCACGACGGCGACCCGTCGCCGTGCGAGCTCACGTAGGCGATCCAGTCCGCCACCGCGGCCTCCTCCCCGCGCAGCCGCCGCACCACCTGGATGCGCGCGAGCCGCGCCACGAACCCCGGCGTGACGAACGCCCGTGGGTGCACCAGCGGATCGCTCAGCACCAGCCGCTCGACCAGCTCCGGCCGCCGCGCGGCCACGTCCAACGCGACCAGGGCGCCCCCGCTGTGGCCGCAGACCACCCCCGGCCCGAGCGACTCGAGCAGCTCGACCGCGTCGTCCCCGTGCGCCCGCCAGTCGCCCGGCGACTCCCCCGAGCCCCCGTACCCGCGCCGGTTGTACGCGACGAGACGCCGCCCGGACTCCGCGAGCCAGGCCAGGTCCTCCGCCCACAGCCCGCCGTCGATCCCGGCGCCGTGCACGAACAGGACCAGCGGTCCCTCCCCGCGGTCGAACAGCTCGAGATCGGATCCGGCCACCGCCGCCGACTGTTACAGAACCGTAAAAAAGGGGTCAGACCCCTTTTTTCGGCTCAGCGCGCGACGGTCAGGTAGACCTTGGTGCCCGCGTTCAGCGGCTTGCCGCGGTTCGGCTTCTGGTTGATCACGCGGCCGCGCTTGCTGCCGCGCGCGTAGCGCACGCGGCCGACCGGGCAGGCGGCCTTCTTCAGCGCGCTCTTGGCCTTGGCCAGCCTCAGCCCCTTGACGTGCGGCACCGTGCACACCGGCAGCAGCTTGTCCGGCTTGATCGTGATCTCGCCGGTCGTGACCTTGCTCTGCACCGGGATCGCCTCGCCCCACTTCACGCGCTCGTCACTGCGCGGGTCGTCGTGCGAGTCGACCGTGACCTTGGCCCGCAGGCTCTTCGCCACCTGGATGCCGTACACGACCTCCGGCGACAGCGGCACCTGCACGTTCACGGTGTACGAGTTGTCGACCTTGAAGTCGGTGCTGCCGAGCACCACCTCCTGGCCGTCGATGTCGGCGGTGAGCTTCATCGTCCCGATGCAGGCGCCGTAGTTCTCGCCGTGGCAGAACGTGCGCACCTTGGCCACGCGGTCGCGCGTGCGCAGGACCGCGCTCTGCGGCGAGGGCTGGACCTCGAGCCCGCGGTAGATGTGCTGCGCGTAGCCGCCGGGGCACATGTCGGTCGCGTCCGGGCCGGTGGCGATCACGGTCTGCATCAGGAGCTCGCGCCCGTCGCGCAGCCGGCCGTACAGGTACTGGCCGTTGTTCGTGCCGTTGTCCTTCTCGTACCAGTTGAACGACGAGCCGCGTACCTGGCTGAAGACCTGCATGGGGATCCCGCCGTACTGCTCCCAGCGCCACTCGTGACCGCCCCAGGTGTTGAAGTCCACGTAGTCGCCCTTGTGGGTGCAGAGGTTCACCGGGCGGAAGGTGGTGATCTGCTGCGAGTCGCCGCCGATCGGCCAGTCCACGCCGCCGGAGGTGAGGTCCACCTTCAGCGAGCCGTCGCCCTGCGGGTGCAGCACCTGGAAGTGCACGAGCGCGCGCGGCGGCACGCTCGGGTTCCACGGGTGCGGGCCAGCCAGCGCGGTGCCCTTCACGCGGATCTCCACGATCTGGCCGTCGGCCGGCGCCGTGACCGGCGCGCCACTAGCCAGCTTGGTGTTCCAGAAGGCGGTGTCGGCGCCGTTCCAGACGCCCTTGTAGAAGGGGTGGATCGCGCCCTCCGGCTCGATCGAGTTGGCCGGCGCGCTCAGGTCGCTGCCGAAAGTGCTCACGGCGGCGCCGGCCGTGCCCGGGAAGGCCAGCGCGGCGATAACGGCGATCAGGAGTTGGCGAAGGGGAGAACTCATGCCCGCACTCCTTACATCGGGCACCCGGCCGTGTGGGTTGAGTCCCCCTAAAGGGGGACTGGACGGCGAGCTACTTGCTGCGGCCGATGGTGATCGTGATCGCGGTCCCGCTCGGCAGCACGGTCCCCGCGGGACGATTCTGCGCGATCACCTTGCCCACCTGGCTGCGCTTCTTGGCCTTCTTGTACTTCGTCTTGGTCGCGCAGCCGGCCGCGCGGAGCGCGCTCTTCGCGCTCTTCGAGGACTTCTTGACCAGCTTCGGCACGACGCACGGCAGGAGGTCGGGCGTGAGCACGACCTCCTCGGTCGTGGTCTTCGACTGAACCGGCACGCTGTCCCACTTGACCCGGTCGTCGGCGCGCGGGTTGTCGTGCGCGTCGGCGGTCGCCGTGGCGGTCACCTTCTGGGCTCGCTGGAGCTTGATCACGCTCTCCGGGGACAGCGGGATGTCGATCGTCTCGGTGTGCGAGTTCTGGATCGAGAGCTTGACCTCGCCGAGCCGCGTCGGCACGCCGTCGAGCGTCGCGTCGAGCGCCACGGTCCCGAAGCAGCCGCCGTAGTTCTCGCCGTGGCAGAAGCCCTTGACCCGGGCGATCCCCCGCTTGGCGAAGACTGTGGGCTGCTCGACCTCCTTGAACTCGAGCCCGCGGAAGATGTGCTGCGCGTAGCCGCCGGGGCAGATGTCGGTGGAGTCAGGCCCGGTGGCGAGCGTGGTGCGCATCAGCAGCTCCACGCCCCCGTAGGGCTGGAACGGCGAGGGGTCGATCGTGGTGCCCTCGTTCAGCCCGTTGTCCTTCTCGTACCACGCCGTGAGCCCGGTCGGGACGCGGCCGAAGACCTGGTACTGCGCCCCCTCCGGGCCGCCGAGCGTGCCCGGGTTGCGCCTGTACTCGTGGGCGCCGATCGTGTTGAAGGCGACGATGTCGCCCTTCTTCACGCAGAGGTTGACCGGCTTGTAGCCCGTGACGAGCTCCTGCGCCTGCTTCTCGTCCGCGATCGGGATCTCGAGATGGCCCGTGCTGAGCGCCACGACCTTGAGCGTGCCGTCGCCCTTCTCGCGCAGGACCTGGAAGTGGATGATCTGGGCCAGCTTCTCGGCCTCGCTGTTGCGCAGGCGCTCGTTCGGCAGCACGCCGCCCTTCAGCTTCACGACCGTCACCTGGCCCTCGGCGGGGGCGTGGTAGACGCCCTGCCCCTGGTTCCAGTACGAGGTGTCGGCGCCGTGGTTGAGGTCGATGTTCGCCGGCGAGCTGAGGTCGCTGCCGAAGTCCGAGACCTCGGCCACCGCCGTGGCGGGAGCCAGGCACGATGCCAGCGCGAGTAGGGGAAGCAGGCGGCGAATCATGCGAGTCCAGCGGCGGGCCGTGCCGCTCGACCGAGCATAGGCGCGATCCCGCGGATGCGCCAGCCGGGTGTCGGGAGGCCGACCTGGCCCGCTAGCCGGTCGGCGCCGGCTTGGCGCCGCGCGCCATGGCGTGGAGGTCGAGCGCCCGGTCGAGGGTCTCCTCGTCCACGCCCTTCTCGATCGCGACCTCGCGGATCGTGCGCCGCGAGGCCACAGCCTCCTTGACGATCTCGGTGGCCTTGTCGTAGCCGATGTGCGGGTTCAGCGCGGTGGCGATCGCCGGGGTGGACTCGGCGTGCCGCGTCAGGGTCTCCTCGTTGGCCTCGATCCCGTCCACGCACTTCTCGGCCAGCAGCAACGAGGCGCTCGAGAGGATGGCGATCGAGTGGAGCAGGTTGCGGGCGATCAGCGGGACGCGCACGTTCAGCTCGAACTGGCCCTGTGAGCCCGCCACCGTGATCGCGGTGTCGTTCCCGATCACCTGCGCGGCGACCTGGAGGACCACCTCCGGGATCACCGGGTTCACCTTGCCGGGCATGATCGAGGAGCCCTTCTGGAGCTCCGGCAGCGCGATCTCGCCGAGGCCGGTGCGCGGGCCGGAGCCCATCAGCGCCAGGTCGTTGGCGATCTTGGTCAGCGACACGGCCACGACCTTCAGCGCGCCGGACAGCTCGACCAGCGCGTCGCGGTTGGCCTGGGCCTCGAACGGGTCGGCCGGGGCGTCGATCGGCAGGCCGGTGGCCTCGTTCAGCTTGGAGCGGACGCCCGCGGCGAAGTCGGCGTGCGTGTTGAGCCCGGTGCCGATGGCCGTGCCGCCGAGCGGGATCTGCCCCACGCGCGGGAGGGTGGACAGCACGCGCTCGCGGCCGAGCCGGATCTGCGCGGCGTAGCCGCCGAACTCCTGGCCCAGCGTGCACGGCACGGCATCCATGAGGTGCGTGCGACCGGCCTTGACCACGTCGGCGAACTCCTCGGACTTGGCCTCGAGCGAGCTGCAGAGGCGCTCCAGCGCGGGGATCAGCCTCGAGCTCGCCTCGCCCAGCGCGGCGAGGTGGACCGCCGAGGGGAAGACGTCGTTCGACGACTGCCCCATGTTCACGTGGTCGTTGGGGTGCACGCCCTCGCCCGCCAGCGCGGCGATCACCTCGTTCGCGTTCATGTTCGACGAGGTGCCCGAGCCGGTCTGGAAGACGTCGATCGGGAACTGGTCGTCGTGCTGCCCGTGGGCGATCTCGTCGCCCGCCGCGCCGATGCGCTCGGCCACGTCCTCGTCGAGCAGGCCGAGCTCGGCGTTGGTGCGCGCGGCCGCGGCCTTGATGCGCCCGAGCCAGTGGACGACCGACGCCGGCACGCGCTCGCCCGACACCGGGAAGTTCTCTACGGCCTTCGTGGTCTCGCCCCCCCAGAGCTGGTCATCGGTCATGCCATGAACCCTATCCACGCGCCCGTCCCGCCTCGAACCCCCGCCGGTAGGCCGCGCTGCGCGTGTCCACCCCGCTCAGCTCCTGCTCGATCCGCCGCATCAGCTCCTCGTGCACGCCCTGGGTCCCGGCCGCCCCGCGCCGCGATGCGCCCACCAGGTAGCCGAGCCGCAGCGCGGCCGGGCTCTCGGGCCGCAGCCGGGCCTGGTCGGCCAGCCGGGACGCCACCGTCACGTACGAGGCGCCGACCTGCTGGAGGTCGGCGCTGTCGGCGCCGCGCGTGAAGCACTCCGACAGCGGGGTGCCGCCGACCTCCACGCGCGCGGGCGCGCGCGCGAGGGCGGCCTGGACGCCGTCGGGGCCCTCCTTGCAGGCCACCGGGACGCCCTCGTCGTCGCCCGAGGAGCACCCCCCGAGCGCCAGCACCGTTGCGAGGACCAGCGCTTTGCCTCGATTGCGCTCGGCCATCCGCTGCAAAACCTGCACGCGCATGCGGGCGGGACGATCCCATGTTCTCCTCGTCTTCGCGGGGAACGGACTCCCCCGGCTCAAGGAGGAGCGCAACATGAGAGATCTGGCCCAGGTCGCTCACGGGCGCGCGCACGGAAGCGCGGACCACGTGGAGCTGACCCGATTCTGCACACACTGCGGAGCGCTGTTCGACGCGCCCGCCGTGGCCCCCGAGCGTCCCCTGCGCGGCCGCGTCTGCTCGAGCTGCGGCCTGGGCATGGTGCTGAGCTGCGCGAGCGACCTGCTCTCCCGTCCCGGTGGGGCGTTCCTCGTGGTCACCTCGGACCTGCGGATCAGCGCGGCCTCCGAGGCCGCCGAGGAGCTGCTCGACTCGGGGCAGGGGCTCTACGGGCAGCCGCTCCTCTCGATCCTCACCAGCCCGACGGGCGTGGCGGAGCTGGCGCGGCGGGTGGTGCGCGCCGCGATGGGCGATCGCGCGGTGCACACGATCGCGGTGGAGCCGGCGGCCGCGCGGCTGGCCGGGGTGTCGCTCGAGGCGCGGATCGGGAACTGCGCAACGCCGCCGGCGGCGCTTGTGGTGGTCGAGCACTCGCGCTGAGCGGGTGTGCAAGTTCTCGTACAGACCTTGCGCAAGACCCCCCAGGGCTGTCACAACTCTCGCTGCGGGCTGCAGCTTCGCGGGCCCAACCCGTAAAGGAACCTGCGAACTGTGCCGAAGGTAACGAAATGAGCGGCATTCGAACCAACGCGGCGGCTGAGCTTCTGGGCGTCAGCCCGAACACGCTGCGGAGCTGGGAGCGCCGCTTCGGCTACCCGGCGCCGCGCCGGACCGCCGGCGGCCACCGCCAGTACGAGCTGACCGAGCTCGAGGCGCTGCGCCGCGCGCTGCTCGAGACCCACAACATCTCCTCGGCCATCCAGGTCGCGCGCCAGCGCGGCGAGGGCCTGGGTTCGGCGTCGCGCATGGTCGAGGCCTTCGACCGCTTCGACGAGACGCTGGCCGACCGCCTGATGGAGGAGAGCCTCTCGCTGCGCTCGGTGGAGCGCACGGTCGAGGAGCTGCTGCTCCCGGGCCTCGAGCTGGCCGAGAACCGCGAGGGCCGCGAGGCCGAGTTCGAGCTGGCCTGCCGCTGGGCCACGGGCTGGCTGCACGCCGCCCGGCGGGTGACCGCGCCCGCCTCGCGCTCCGAGGGCGTGCTGCTGTTCGACTCGAGCCCCGCGCTCGGGATGGAGGGCATCCACGTGCAGGCGCTCGAGCTGGCGCTGCGCCGGGCGGGCTTCCGCGTGCTTCTTCTCTCCGTGGGCCTGGCCCAGGAGCGCATGACCCGTGCGATGCGCGCGCTCGACCCGTCGGCGCTGGTGCTGGCCGGCAGCGGCGCGACGCTCGACGTGCTCGGGCGGCTCGTCTACGCCGTCCGCCAGACCGGCTCGGCCGCCCCGCTCTTCGAGTACCGCGGCTCGATGCCCGTCAGCGGCAGCCACAACATCCCCTCGCTCGGCGGCTCGCCCAGCGAGGCCGTGCGCAACCTGAAGGCGCTCGCCGACGGCCCGGCCTGGAGCCACGGCTCCGGCTCCGCACTGCGCAGCGTTCGTTCGTAGGCCCGCCGGGCGCGGTTGACGCCGCGCTGCCGCGGTGAGAGAGTGCTCCTGCTAGGGGGCTTTCTTGAGCACTCTTCAGTGGATCTTGGCGGTGGGCGGGTTCTTCGGATGGGCCGGCCTCGTCGCCGCGTTCACACGGCTCCGTACCTGGACGCGCGCGCAGCGCTTCTTCCGGCTGTGGTACCGGGATCCGGTCGACATCGTCGCGTCGACCTCCGACACCGTGGCAATCAGCGCCGAGGGCGATTACCCCGAGCCGGCGGTGGCGTTGAGCAACCTCGAGGCCGCGGCGGTCTTCTCGAAGGCCGTCGGCGATCTCCGCCTCCGCAAGGACATCGTCGTCCACCCGAGCGAGGAGCCGGCCACGAACCTGAACAACGACCTCGTGCTGATCGGCGGGCCCCGGCAGAACCACATCACGGTCCGCTTCCTCCAGCACCTCAAATGGGCGTACCCCGACCACGAGATCGAGTTCGAGGAGCCGCAGGAGGGCAGCGGCATGTGCCGGATCGCGCTCGACCGGTGGGAGGAGCGCTACCGCTACCCGGCGCGGCGGCGCGGCAGCGTCGTCGACGGCTCAGGCGGCCCCGCCGATCCCCCCGGCTGGGACTACGGCGTCGTGATCGCGTGGATCAACCCGTTCGTCTCGGCGCCCCGCCGCGCGTTCCTCACCGCGGGCTTCACCGCGCTCGGCACCGCTGCGGCCACCCGGTACCTGCTCGACCACATGATGTCCCGCCGCTACGCGCGCCACCGGCGGGAGTTCAACGTCCCGCGGATGTCTTGGAGCGGGTTGGCCTCGGTGCTCTTCGCCGATCCTGCGCGTGCGGTCGCGAACCGCGGAACGGCTCCGTTCGGCACGCGCTGGTGGCGCGTCCGGCCTCCGTCATGCTTCGTCCTCGTGCTGCGGATCGAGTTCACGGGTCCGGAGGACTACGAGGTCAGCGAGCTGAAGTTCCTCCCGCTGGCGCTGCCCGAGCGCCATCCGCTCGACACGCCTCGGCCGACGCTCGCCTGCCCTCCGGAAGAGTCGGTCGCGGTGCGAGAGGCGCTCGCGACCGCGCGCGGGCGCCCCGCTCCGCACGCGCTGACCTACGCGGAGGTCCACAAGCTGGCACGCCAGATCTGGCTCGAGGCGGGCGCCGACGACGACGTCCTGTCGGAGGTCGGAACACCGGCGCCCTACGGGCTCGCGCGGCCGCCGCGCTCGCCGCGCATGCGGCGGCAGGTACAGCGGCTTCGGCGCGAACGCGACGAAATGTGCCGCTACCTGCACGCGAGCGGGGTGATCGTGGTTCGGCCGCGCACGGCGCCGGGCTTCCCGGCCTCGGAGGATCCGGAGGCGGCCGAGCCGGACGCGCCCGACCCGAGCTCGGGCTCGAATGGCCACGACCCGTCCGAGGCGCCGGTTCGCGCGTCGTAACCGGGGGCGCGGTCGCGCGCCGTCATAGCATCGGCTCCCCATGAGCCCGTTCCGCCCGGTCGACCCTGGTCAGTCGTTCCCTGCCCTCGAGGAGGTCGTGCTGGAGCGCTGGCGGCAGCGCGACGTGTTCCACGAGTCGGTGCGTCGCCGCGAGGGGGCGCCGCTGTGGGTCTTCTACGAGGGGCCGCCGACCGCCAACGGCCGGCCGGGCTCGCACCACGTCCTCTCGCGCGTCTTCAAGGACGTCTTCCCGCGCTACAAGACCATGCAGGGCCACCGGGTGCCGCGCAAGGCCGGCTGGGACTGCCACGGGCTGCCGGTGGAGCTCGAGATCGAGCGCGAGCTCGGCCTCTCCTCGAAGACCGACATCGAGGAGTACGGCGTGGCCGAGTTCAACCAGCGCTGCCGCGAGTCGGTCCTGGCCTACATCGACGAGTGGAACCGGCTGACCGAGCGGATCGGCTTCTGGATCGACACCGGCGACGCCTACTTCACGCTCACGAACGAGTACGTGGAGTCGGTCTGGTGGTCGCTCGCCGAGGTGTGGCGGCGCGGGCTGCTGTACCGGGGTCACAAGGTGGTGCCGTACTGCCCGCGCTGCGGCACGGCGCTGTCGTCGCACGAGGTGGCGCAGGGTTACCGGGACGTCGTGGACCCGTCGGTGTTCGTGCGCTTCCCGGTGCGCGGGCAGGACGGGGTCGCGCTGCTCGGCTGGACCACCACGCCGTGGACGCTCGTCTCGAACGCCGCCCTGGCGGTCCACCCGGACGTGACCTACGTGCGCGCGCGCGTGGACGGCGAGCGGCTGATCGTGGCCGAGCCGCTGCTCGAGCGCGTGCTCGGCGAGGGGGCCGAGGTCGAGGAGCGGATGAGCGGCCGGGAGCTGGCCGGGCTCTCGTACGAGCCGCCGTTCCCCTGGATCTCCGACTACGGCGAGAAGGGCCACACGGTGCTCGAGGCCGACTTCGTGACCACCGAGGACGGGACCGGGATCGTCCACACCGCGATCGCCTTCGGCGAGGACGACTTCCAGCTCGGGCAGCGCTACGGGCTCAAGGTGCAGAACCCGGTGCGCGAGGACGGGACGTTCGACGAGCGGGTCGAGGCCTTCGCCGGGCGGTTCGTGAAGGACGCGGACCCCGACATCGTGGAGGCGCTGCGGGCCGACGGGCGGCTGTTCCGCGACGAGAGCTACGAGCACGCCTACCCGCACTGCTGGCGCTGCGGCACGCCGCTCCTCTACTACGCGAAGGCGAGCTGGTACGTGAAGACGACCGCCGTCCGCGACCAGATGCTGGCCGAGAACGAGAAGATCAGGTGGTACCCCGAGCACATCAAGGACGGGCGCTTCGGGGACTGGCTCGCGAACAACGTGGACTGGGCGCTGTCGCGCGAGCGCTACTGGGGCACGCCGCTGCCGGTCTGGGTGTGTGGCGAGGGGCACGAGCAGTGCGTGGGTTCGCGGGCGCAGCTCGAGGAGCTGGCCGGCGAGGTGCCCGAGGACCTGCACAAGCCGTTCATCGACGAGGTCGCGTTCGACTGCCCCGACTGCGACGGGGAGATGCGCCGGGTGCCGGAGGTGATCGACGCCTGGTGGGACTCCGGCTCGATGCCGTTCGCCCAGTGGCACGCGCCGTTCGAGGGTCACGAGCTGTTCGCCGAGCGCTTCCCGGCGGACTACATCTGCGAGGCGCTCGACCAGACCCGCGGGTGGTTCTACTCGCTGCTCGCGGTCTCGACGCTGCTGTACGGGCAGACCTCGTACCGCACGGTGCTGTGCCTGGGGCTGATCCTCGACACGGAGGGTCAGAAGATGTCGAAGAGCCGCGGCAACGTGGTCGTGCCGTGGGACGTGATCGAGCGCCACGGCGCGGACGCCTTCCGCTGGTACTACTTCACCTCGAAGCAGCCGTGGGACGGCTACCGCTTCTCGCTCGAGACGGTCGGCGAGAGCGTGCGCCAGTTCATGCTCACGCTGTGGAACACGTACGGGTTCCTGGTCCTGTACGCGAACGTGAACGGGATCGAGGAGTTCGGCCCGGCCGCGGACCCGCATCCGCTCGACCGCTGGGCGCTGTCGCGGCTGGAGGCGACGGTCGCCACCGTGACCGAGCGGCTCGACGACTACGACACGACCAGCGCGGGGCGGGCGATCGACGCGTTCGTGGAGGACCTCTCGAACTGGTACGTCCGCCGCTCGCGGCGGCGCTTCTGGGACGGCGACCCGAGCGCGTTCGGCACGCTCCACCGCTGCCTGGTGGAGGTGGCGAAGCTGCTCGCCCCGCTGACGCCGTTCATCGCCGACGAGATCTACGACAACCTCGACGGGGCGGAGCCGTCGGTGCACCTGTGCGACTTCCCGGTGGCCGGCGAGCGCGACCTGGAGCTGGAGCGCGACGTGAGCGTGCTGCGCGAGGCGATCGAGCTGGGGCGGGCCGCGCGGGCGCAGGCGAAGGTGAAGGTGAGGCAGCCGCTGTCCGAGGCCGTGGTTGTGGCCGGGGGGCGCGAGCGCGAGGCGATCGAGCGCTTCGAGGACCAGCTCCTGGAGGAGCTGAACGTGAAGCGCGTGCGGTTCGTGTCCGAGGCGGAGGAGCTGGGGCGCTGGGAGCTCAAGCCGAACTACCGCACGCTAGGCCCGCGCTTCGGCAGCCAGATGCCGCAGGCGGCGGCGGCCGTGGCCGCGCTGGACGCGCAGTCCGCGGCCGCGACGCTGCGCGACGGCGGGACCGTGGGCGTGTCGATCGAGGGCCAGGAGCACCCGCTCGGCGCCGACGACCTACAGCTCGTGCTCCAGCCGCTCGAGGGCTACCAGGTGGAGCGCGCCGGAACGCACGCGGTGGCGCTGAACCTGGAGCTGGACGACGCGCTGCGCCGCGAGGGCCTGGCCCGCGAGGCCGTGCGCGCGATCCAGGAGGCGCGCAAGTCGTCAGGCCTGAACGTCGAGGACCGGATCCGCCTGACGCTCGGCGGCGACACCGCCGTGATCGAGGCGGTCCGCGAGCACCAGGAGTACGTGGCCGGCGAGACGCTGGCGACCGACGTGACCTACGCCGACGGCGCGCTCACCGGCGACCCCCTCAGGATCGAGGGCCGCGAGGTGTGGATCGGAGTGGAGCGCAGCTAGCCCTGGATCTCGCCGCCCATCGCCCACTCGCTCTTGGGCGAGTCGACGAAGCGGATCCAGACGTGGTCGCGCTCGGTCTTGCCGACGTCGACCAGGAGGTCGGTCAGCTTCTCGGCCAGCTCCTTCTTCTGCTCGGGCGTGCGGCCCTCGTACCACTCGATCGTGACGATCGGCATGGCGCGGGCGCTGCTAGGCGGCCAGGGCCGGCTCGATCTCCTGCACGAGCCGCTTCTTCGGCAGCGCGCCGATGATCTGGTGCGCGACCTCGCCGTTGCGGAAGAGGATCAGCGTGGGGATCGAGAGCACGTTGTAGCGCGCGGCGGTCTGCTGGTTGTCGTCGACGTTGAGCTTGACGATCTTCAGGTCGTCGCGCTCCTCGACGATCTCCTCGAGCGCCGGGGCGATCACGCGGCACGGGCCGCACCAGGGAGCCCAGAAGTCCACGAGCACCGGCTCGGGCGACTCGAGCACCTCGGCCTGGAAGTTCGCGTCGGTTACGTCGGTGATCGCTCCTGCCATCTCGGCTCCGTTTCTCGTGTCTCGGCGGCTTGCTTCAAAAAGTATAGTGCCTCCGGGACGGGTGCCCGGAGGGGCGGCGCAGGCGCAGCTTACGCGCCCGCCGGGAGGCGCGGCGCGCCACGCAGCCGCCAGCGCAGCGCCGGCACCTTCCACACCGCCTCGGCCGCGATCCGCGCGTCCATCTTCGAGGCTCCGGCGCGGCGCTCGTGGAACACGATCGGGATCTCGAGCACCCGGAAGCCGGCGCGCAGGGTGCGGTAGGTCATCTCGATCTGGAAGCCGTAGCCGTCGGCCTGCACGTCGCCGAGGTCGAGCGACTCGAGCACGGCGCGGCGGAAGCACTTGAAGCCGCCGGTGAGATCGCGGACCGGCGCTCCGAGGATCGTCCGGGCGTAGGCCGACCCGCCGCGCGACAGCAGGCGCCGGTGCCACTCCCACCCGGCGATCCCGCCGCCCTCGACGTAGCGCGAGCCGAGCACCAGGTCGGCCTCCTCGGCCGCGCGGATCAGCCGCGGCACGTCCGCCGGGTCGTGCGAGAAGTCCGCGTCCATCTCCATCACCAGCTCGGCGCCGCCGGCGAGCGCGCGCTCGAACCCGGCCAGGTACGCGCGGCCGAGCCCCTCCTTGCCCGCCCGGTGGAGCACCTCGACCGCGTCGTGCCGCTCCGCCAGCCGGTCGGCGATCGCACCGGTGCCGTCGGGCGAGGCGTCGTCCACCACGAGGAGCCGGTGCTCGGGCGAGGCCTCGGTGAGCCGCGGCAGCAGCGCCTCCACCATCGGCTCGATGTTCTCGGCCTCGTTGTACGTCGGGAGGACGAGCCAGGTGCCGGACACGCCCGTACCCTAGACCGGGCATGCGCAACGCCGAGATCGCCCTCCACTTCGACGAGCTGGCCGACCTCTACGAGCTCGACGGGGCGATCGTGCACCGGGTGCTCGCCTACCGCAACGCGGCCAAGGCGATCCGCGACGCGCCCGCCTCGGTCGAGGAGATGACCCGCGCCGGCACGGTGACCGAGCTGCGCGGCATCGGCAAGACGATCGAGGAGAAGCTGAACGCGCTGCTCGAGACCGGCGAGATCCCGTCGGCGGCGAAGCTCAAGGCCAGGTACCCGCCGGGCCTGGTGGAGATCACGCGCCTGCCGGGCTTCGGGCCGAAGAAGGCGCGCAAGCTGTTCGACACCCTGGGCATCGCCTCGCTCGACGAGCTGCGCAAGGCCGCCGAGGAGGAGCGCCTGCGCGACGTGCAGGGCTTCGGGCCGAAGGCCGAGGAGACCGTGCTGCTGGCGCTCGACGCGGGCGTGGACCTGCGGCCCAAGCCGCGCCTGCTGCTCTCGCGGGCGACGGCGATCGCCGGCGCCCTCGCCGAGGCGCTGCGCGAGCACCCCGCCGCCGAGCGGGTGGAGATGGCCGGCAGCGCGCGCCGGAGGGTCGAGGCGTGCCGCGACCTCGACCTGGTGGCCGCCAGCGCGCGTCCGGCCGAGCTGGCCGAGGCGTTCTCCAAGCTGCCGCTGATCGGCGAGGTCCACTCGTCGGCGGCGGCGGGCGTGCGCGCGGTCACCCACAACGGGCTGAGCATCGACCTGCGCATCGTGCAGCCGTCGGCGTTCGGGAACCTCCTCCAGCACCTCACCGGCTCGAAGAAGCACAACGAGGCGCTGCGCACCGACGCGGTCAAGCGCGGGCTGCACGTGAGCGAGTACGGCATCGCCGACGACTCGACCGGCACCACGCACGCCTGCGCCACCGAGGAGGAGGTCTACGAGCTGCTCGGCCTGCCCTGGATCCCGCCGGAGCTGCGCGAGGACCGCGGCGAGCTGCAGGCCGCCCGCGAGGGCACGCTGCCAGAGCTGGTGCGGGTCGAGGACCTGCGCGGCGAGCTGCACTGCCACACCGTCGCCTCCGACGGCCGCAACACGATCGAGGAGATGGCCGCGGCGGCGATCGAGCGCGGCTACGAGTACATCGCCTTCACCGACCACTCGGCCTCGCACGGGTTCGGCAACGACGTCCCGCCCGACGAGCTGCGCCGCCAGATCGAGCGCATCCGGGCCGCCGACGAGCGCATCGACGGCATCCGGCTCCTGGCCGGCTCCGAGGTGAACATCCACCCCGACGGCTCGCTCGACTACGAGGACGACCTGCTGGCCGAGCTCGACTGGGTGGTCGCCAGCCTGCACTCCGCCTTCCGCACGCCCGAGAAGGAGCAGACCGAGCGCATGATCCGGGCGATGGAACATCCGCTGGTGGACGCGATCGGCCACCCCACCGGGCGCCTGATCGAGCGGCGCGAGCCGTACCCGCTCGACGTCGACGCGGTGGCCGAGGCAGCGGCCCGCACCGGCACGCTCCTCGAGATCAACGGCAACCCCGACCGGCGCGACCTGAACGAGATCAACGCCCGCCGGGCGGTGGACCGCGGCGCGACGATCGTGATCGACTCGGACGCCCACGGCTGCGAGACGCTGCGCAACATCGAGTACGGGGTCGCCACCGGCCGCCGCGCCTGGCTCACGGCCGCGAACGTGGCGAACACGCTGCCCTGGGAAGAGCTGAGGGCTAGGCGCGAACGTCCGGGTGCGCCGGCTCGTTCCGCCTGAAGCCGGGCGTGCGCACGAGCTGGGTGGGCTTGAGCGGCGAGCCCGCCTCCACGTGGAAGCGCACGCCGTCGCGCTGCTCGACGGCCTCGACCGCGCTCGACTGGCGCCGCCAGGCGAGCGCCAGCAGCAGGCAGTAGCCCGCGGCGATGGCCGGGACCTGCGGGATCAGGAAGGCCACCGCTCCGGAGCCGATCGTGAGCACGAGCAGCGACCACAGCCGGTTGAAGACGACCGTGCCGGGCTGGAGCTCGGGGAGGGTCTGCGTGGCGCGCGAGGAGGCGAGCAGCCGGGCGATGCCGGCGGTGACCTCGCCCCGGCGCCCGAGCCACAGCCCGATCAGCGCCGCGATCGCCCACCACACCACCGCCACGTAGAGCACGGTGGGCTCGTCGTCGGCCCGCGCGCCCGCGACGGACACCACGGCGAGCGCGGTGGCGGAGCCGCTGCACAGGAGCACGGTCGTGCGCAGGAAGTCGGTGAAGGGCACTAGGCGGAATCCGCGAGCGCCGCGAGGACGTCGACGAAGCCCGCGGGGCCTTCGACCACGATGTCGGCGCGGTCGACTATCCCCGCCGGGCCCTCGTCGGAGGCGACCCCCACGCGCACGGCGGCGTCGAGGGCGCCCTCCCCGGTGAGGGCGTCGAGCGCGTCGAAGGCGTCGAGGTCGGTGGCGTCGTCGCCCCCGAAGAGCGCGGCGCGCACGCCGGAGCGGCGCACCAGCTCGGTCACGGCGCGGCCCTTGCTGATCGGGACAGGCGGCCGGACCTCGAGCACCTTGCGCCCCCAGTGGATCGCGAGGCCCTCGGTCTCGGCCTCGCCGGCGATCGCCTCCACCCGCGTGCGCGCCTCGTCCTCGTCGGGCGCCCCGCGCCAGTGGAAGGCCATGATCGGCCCCTTGTCCTCGATCCGCACGCGCAGGCGGCGCAGCTCGGCGTCGTCGCGACCGGCGACAAAGCGGTGGACCGGCTCGGTCCAGGTGGCGAAGGCCGGGATGGCCTCGGCGGCGCGGTCGCCGGGGGCGAGGATCTCGGCCCCGTGCGCGCCCGCGTAGGAGATCCGCCCCACGCCCACCAGCCGCCGGGCGTCGGCGGCCGAGCGGCCCGAGATGCACGCCACGCA
>JALZEZ010000153.1 GCA_030861775.1 Actinomycetota bacterium | reverse complement strand
GCCCCACCGCGGCCAGGGCCGGGCCGACCGCGCGGCCGGCGTCGGTGAGCGCGCCGTACACGGCGGTGGCGGCGGGCAGCCGCTCCTCCTCGACGAGGCTCGGCAGCGCGGCGAGCAGGGCGGGCGTGCAGAGTCCGGCCCCGACGCCCGCCAGTAGCGCGAAGCCGACGATTGCCCAGATCCCGCCCACCAGCGCGATGCCCACGAAGGCGATCGCCCGGAGCACGTCGCTCACGATGGCGAGGCGGCGGCGCGACCAGCGGTCGGCGGCCGCCCCGAAGAGCGGGCCGAGCACCATGGCCGGGAGGAAGTCGGCGAGCAGGACCAGCGAGATCGCCCACGGCGAGCGCCAGGCCTGGTAGGCGAGCACGACCAGCGCCACGTAGCCGGCGCCGTTGCCGAGCGCGGACTGGCCGTAGGCGCCGAAGAAGAGGCGGGCGCGCGGCTCGTGCCGCAGGAGTGTCAGGGTCGCGTGCAAGGAAGAATTCGGGTCCGGAGGAGGGGGTACGCGCCGGTGCGAAGCCTGCGAGTAGGGCGGGGCGAGCCACTGCGGGCTCTCCCCGCCCCTCGCATTCGAGTTAACGCCTCGCGAGCGGCATGGGGACTCCCCTTTGCGTCCGAGACTTTCCCGAAGCTGCCTCAGCCAGAGAGGCTGCTCGGGCCGTTCCTATGCGTTGTCCACACTAAGCGTGGAGGATTCGGCCTGTCAACACCCCCATTTGAGTGAAAAAGACCGTGCAATGCTCGGATCGGGCTAAAGTCGCGGCACAGAGCCGAGAAGTGCGCGCGTGTAGTTGTGCGAAGGCGCCGAGAAAAGCGCGTCGGCGTAGGCGATCTCCACCATCTCCCCCGCCCGCATGACCCCGACCCGCTCGCACATGTAGCGGATCACGGCCAGGTCGTGCGAGATCAGCACGAGCGTCAGGCCCAGCTCGCCCTTCAGGTCGCGCAGCAGGTTCAGGATCTGGGCCTGGATCGAGACGTCCAGCGCCGAGACCGGCTCGTCCGCGACGATCAGCCGCGGCCGCAGCGCCAGCGCCCGGGCCACGCCCACCCGCTGCCGCTGGCCGCCGGAGAACTCGTGCGGGAAGCGGTTGTAGTGCTCGGGGTTGAGCCCGACCAGGTCCATCAGCTCCTGCACCGCCCGCCGGCGCTCGCGCCTGTCCGAATGCAGACCGTGCACGGCGAACGGCTCGGCCACGATGCTGCCCACGGTCTTGCGCGGGTTCAGCGACGAGTACGGGTCCTGGAAGACCATCTGCACGTCGCGGCGCAGCGCCTTCGTCGCGCGCCGGCCGAGCCCGGCGATCTCGCGCCCGTCGAAGCGGACCGAGCCCGCGTCGGGGTCGAGCAGGCGGCAGACGAGCCGGGCGATCGTCGTCTTCCCGGAGCCGGTCTCCCCCACGATCCCGAACGTCTCGCCGGCGGCCACCTCGAACGAGACGCCGTCCACCGCGCGCACCGCGGCGCCGCCGCGGCGGCCGGGGAACTCCTTGACCAGGTCGCGGGCCTCGAGCAGCGGCGCGGTCACGAGCCCTCCCGGATCGCGGCCCACAGCTCACGCCGCTTCGCCGGCGGCAGCAGGCAGGCCACCTCGTGGCCGGGGTCGTCGGGGAGCGGCTCGAGCGCCGGGTCGATGCGCGTGTGCTCGGGCTTCACGTAGGGGCAACGTGGGTGGAAGCTGCACCCGGTCGGGCGGGAGAGCAGGCTCGGCGGGCGTCCCTCGATCGGCACCAGCCGCGTCTCGCGCCCGGCGTCGATCCGCGGGATCGAGCGCAGGAGGCCCCACGTGTACGGGTGCTCGGGCCGCTCGAACAGCGTCCGGGTGGGCGCGCGCTCCACGATCCGCCCGGCGTACATGACCGCCACCGTCTCGGCGATCTGCGCGATCACGCCGAGGTCGTGCGTCACGATCACCAGCGCCATGCCCAGCTCGGCCCGCAGGCGGCGGATCAGGTCGAGGATCTGCGCCTGCACGGTCACGTCGAGCGCGGTGGTGGGCTCGTCGGCTATCAGGAGGCGCGGCTCGTTGGCCAGCGCCATCGCGATCATCGCGCGCTGGCGCATGCCGCCGGAGAGCTCGTGCGGGTACGAGTCCACGCGCGACTCGGGCTCGGGCAGCTCCACCATCCGCAGCAGCTCGACGGCCCGGGCCCGGGCCGCGCCGCGGCTCACCTCCTGGTGCGCGCGCACGGCCTCGGCGAGCTGCGCGCCGACCCGCTTCAACGGGTGCAGCGACGAGAGCGGGTCCTGGAAGACCATCGCGATCTCGGCGCCGCGCACGCGGCGCATCTCGTCCTTCGCCAGCGCCAGCAGGTCGCGCCCGCCGAACAGCGCCTCGCCGCTCACGCTCACCCGTGGCCCGCGCAGCAGCCCCATCAGGGCCAGGCTCGACACGCTCTTGCCGGAGCCGGACTCGCCCACCACGCCCAGCGCACCGCCCTCCTCCACCGAGTACGAGACGCCGTCCACGGCCGTGAGCGGGCCCGCCTCGGTCTCGAAGCGCACGCGCAGGTCGCGGACCTCGAGCAGCGGGGTCACGCGTAGCGCACGCGCGGGTCGATGAACGCGTAGGCCACGTCCACCACGAGGTTCGCGAGGACGATGAAGAACGCGCCGAGCAGGACCGTGCCCTGGATCATGGGCAGGTTGCCCTCGAGGATCGACTCGTAGGCGAGCAGCCCGATGCCCGGGATGTTGAAGACGGTCTCCACCAGGATCGCGCCGCCGAGCAGGACGCCGATGTCGAGGCCGGCCGCGGTCACCACCGGCGTCAGCGCCGAGCGCAGGCCGTGGCGGACGACCACCCGCCGCTCGCGCAGCCCCTTCGCACGGGCGGTGCGGATGTAGTCCTCCCCCATCACCTCGCTCAGGTTCGCTCGCACCAGCCGGGCGTAGAAGGCGGCGAACGAGGCCGCCAGCACGAGCCAGGGCATGATCAGCGAGGCGAACCACTGGGCCGGGTCCTCGGTGAGCGGCGCGTAGCTGCCGGCGCCCTCGAACAGCGGGAAGCGGCCGATGTCCTTGGCGAACAGGAACAGCGCCACGAGGCCGAGCCAGTACACCGGCGCGGAGATCCCCACCAGCGCGCCGCCCATGGCCAGGCGGTCGACCAGCGTGTGGCGGCGCACGGCCGACACGGTCCCGACCGCGATCCCCACGAGCACCCAGACCAGGGCGGCGCCGAACGTGACCGAGATGGTGGCCGGCAGCCGGTCGAAGAGCTGCTCGCGCACCGGCAGGTTGTGCTGGTAGTCGCGCCCGAGGTCGAAGTGCAGCACCAGGTCCTTCATGTAGAGCCAGTACTGCTCGTACCAGGGGTCGTCGAGGCCGAGCCGGTCGCGGATCTCCTCGACCTGCTCGGGCGTCGCCAGCTTGCCCGCGCGGAGCTGCGCGGGATCCGCCGTCGGCAGCAGGTAGAAGATCACGAACGTGATCGCGCTTACCAGGAACAGCAGCGCGACGATCCACGCCAGCCGCCTGAGGACGTACGCGATCACGGGTCCGCGCCCGCCGCCGGGGTTACTCGATCGACGTGTGGCTCAGGTCGTAGGCGGCGTTGAAGGCGTTCACGACGCCCTTCACGTCCTTCGACCTCATGTTCACCTGGTTGTCCCAGAGCCACGTGATGACCGCCGCCTGGTCGGTGATCTGCCGGTCCAGCTCGCCCCACGCCTTCGCGCGCGCGGCCGGATCCGTGAGCTCGGTCGCCTTGTCCATGGCGGCGTTCAGCTTCGGGTCGTCGAGCTGCGAGAAGTTCACGTTGTTGGTGTCCGCGATGTTCTTCCCGTTGAAGACCGGGTCGATGAAGCTCTGCGCGTCGTAGAAGTCCGGGCCCCAGCCCAGGTTCGGGCAGATCGCCACCGCCGCCTTCGGCGTGCCGCAGAACTTCGTCTGCATCGTGTCGTGCGGCACCTGGCGGTAGTTCAGCTTGATGCCGATCTTCTGGAGCTGCGCCTGCACGGCCTCGCCGGTCTCCTTCGAGGGCGACTCGTCGTCGCCGACCATCAGGAGCGGCGGGCCCTCGTAGCTGCCGTTCTCGAAGCCGGCCTTCCTCATGTACTCCTGCGCCACCGCGACGTCGCCCTGCGGGTTGCTCATGAAGTCGGCGCCGGTGCCCTCCTTGCCGCCGGCCTCCTCGAAGCCCGGGATGTCGAGCGCGATGAAGTGCGTGGCGATCTCGCCCAGCGTCGGGCCGCCGCGCGTCAGCCGCAGCTCCTCGCGGTCGATCACCGCGGCGATCGCCCTGCGGAAGTTCACGTCGTCGAGCGGCTTCACCTTCGTGTTCAGCGAGATGAAGCGGTTGCCGTGGCTCGGCACGATGTCGAGCTGGTCCTTGTTCTTCGACAGCGCCGACTTGAGGATCGGCGTGGGCGGCGCGGCGAAGTCGCCGCTCACGAAGCCCTTGCCGGACAGGATCTTGCGGCTGGCGACCGTCGGGTTGTTGCCCGCCAGCGAGACGATCCGGTCCACGTATGCCGGGCGGTAGTCCGTGCTCTTGTCCCAGTTCGGGTTGCGCACGAGCTCGAGCCGCTTGTTCGGGGTGAAGCCGGTGATGTTGCCCTTGCCGTCGTTCTTGACCATGTACGGCCCGGTGAACACGACGTGCTCGCCGTAGGTCGAGGTCTCGCCCTTGTCGTACTTCTCGGCGTACTCCTTCGGGACCGGGGCGGTGCCGGGCAGCGTGAGCGCGTTGCCGTTGGCCACGACGCCGACGGGCTTGTTGAACTTGAGGACGAGCGTCTGGTCGTCGGGCGTCTCGATGCCCGTGATCTCCTTGGCCTCGCCCGCGCTGAACTCGTCCTCTCCGACGAGCTCGCCGAAGTAGACGGGCGCGTATCCGTTGCCGACCGCGGGCAGGAAGATCCGCTCCATGGCGTACTTCACGTCCTTGGAGGTGGCCTCGCGGTTCACGGGCGGGCTGAACTTCACGCCCTTCTTGAGCTTGACCGTGACGGTCTTGCCGCCGTCGCTGACCTGCGGCATGCCGCTCGCGAGGTCCGGCGTGGGCTTGATCTCGCCAGCCTTCCACCCGTACAGCGAGCGCTGGCCGGGCTGGGAGACGACCATGTAGTCGTACTGGTAGTACTGCGCGCCCGGGTCGATGCTGATGATGTCGTTGATGGCGAGCACGGTGATCGTGCCGCCTTCCTTCGCCTCGTCGTCGTCGGAGCCGCAGCCGGCGAGCACGAGCGCGCCGACGAGGGCAATCATCAACCAGGGCTTTCGCATACCGGTCATCTCCTTGGGTCCACGCCGAATGTTCGCCCTCGGCGCGGCGGTTCCTCCGACGGGTGCGTCATCCCCCCGATCGGGGGTCGAGCGCGTCCTGGAGTCCGTCGCCCAGCACGTTGAAGGAGAGGACCGTGAGCAGGAGGGCCGCGCCCGGGAACAGCATGTACCACCAGGCGGTGTCGAAGACCTCGGTGGCGTCGGCGATCATCTTGCCCCAGCTCGCGTCCGGCGGCTGCACGCCGACGCCCAGGAACGAGAGCGCCGCCTCGAACAGGATGTTCTGCGGGATCACGAGCGTCGTGTAGACGAGCAGCGGCGCGACGAGGTTCGGCAGGATCTCGCGGAACAGGATGCGCGTGTTCGACGCGCCCAGCGAGCGGGCGGCCTCGACGAACTCGCGCTCGCGCAGCGACAGGACCTGGCCTCGGACGATCCGCGCGATGTAGGTCCAGTTCACGAACGCGATCACGAAGACGACCACGCCGAGGCCCGGCTTGACGGTGCCGCGCAGGCAGCCCTCGCCGAACGAGCAGGCCGCGGCCACGCCGAGCGCGAGCAGCAGGATCGGGAACGCGAGCAGCACGTCGATCAGGCGTGAGAGCACGACGTCGGTCCAGCCGCGGAAGTAGCCGGCGACCATCCCCACCACGAGTCCGATCAGCACCGACAGCGCGGTGGCCAGCAGCGCCACCTGGAGCGACACGCGGGCGCCGTACAGGACGCGGCTGAACACGTCGCGGCCGAGCGTGTCGACGCCGAAGAGGTTCTCGCCGCTCGGACCGGTTGGCGTGCCGAAGGCCGGGTCGAGGAAGCGCTTGCCGGTCTCGTTCGGCGGCCGCGAGCCGGTCAGGTCCACGATGACCGGCGCCAGCAGCGCCAGCGCGATCAGGAACACGATGAACCCGAGCGAGGCGAGCGCCAGCCGGTCGCTCCGCAGCCGCCCCCAGAACAGCTCGAGCGGCGAGCGCGCGGTCACCTCGGTCACGGCGGCCTCGGCGTGGACGATCTCGGGGACGCCCGTGGTCACTCGCCACGGGTTCGCCGCCGCGGCGCCGGTACCTACGTGAGCTGGTTGCGCATGCGCTCGAGCGAGCGCCTGATCAGGCGGGAGACGTGCATCTGCGAGATCCCGATGCGCTCGGCGATCTGGGTCTGGGTCAGGCCCTCCTCGAAGCGCATGCGCAGGATCTCGCGCTCGCGGTCGGGCAGCGCGGCCAGCGCGGGCTCGAGCGAGGTGCGGTCGTCCGTGCGCTCGAACTCCTCGTCCTCGGTCCCGATCGTCTCCATCGGGTCGAGCTCCTCGTCGCCGCTCGGCCCGGCCGAGAGCGACAGGGGGGCGTACGCGGAGCCGGCCTCGAGCGCCTCCAGCACCTGCTCCGTCGAGGTCTCGAACTCGGCCGCGATCTCCGCGATGCTCGGCGAGCGGCCGAGCTTCGCGGTCAGCCGCTCGATCGTCGGCCCCATCTTCCCGTTCAGCTCCTGGAGCGCGCGCGGCACGCGAATGGCCCAGCCCTTGTCGCGGAAGTGGCGCTTGATCTCGCCGACGACGTTCGGGGTGGCGTAGGTCGTGAGCGCGACCTCGCGCGAGAGCTCGTAGCGGTCGATCGCCTTGATCAGGCCGATGGCCCCGACCTGCTCGATGTCCTCGAGCGACTCGCCGCGCCCCGCGTAGCGCCGCGCCAGCGAGCGCACCAGCGGGAGGTGGCGGCTCACGAGCTCCTCGCGCGCGCTCGCGTCGCCGTCCACGTGGTAGCGGCGGAGCAGCTCCTTGTCCTCGAGTGCGGGCTGGATGCCGCTCATTTGCGCCGTACCAGCTTCTCCAGTCTCACGATGAGGTGGCCGTCGGCGACCTCCTCCACGCCGTACGAGTCGACGACGGTCGAGAGGATCCGCGGGAGCGTCAGCTCGCCGGGCGGGGGCTCCGGCCCCTGGAGCGCCTCGGCGAGCGCGGTGTCGCGCAGCGGCCCGATGCGGGCGCGGAGGCCGCCGTCGGTCAGCTCGAACGAGAGCGAGACCGGGTCCTTCGGGTCGCCCTCGGCCAGCAGCCGCTCGACCGCGAGCTGGAGGTCGTCGAGCTGGTCGAAGCCCAGGTCGAGGCGGTCCGCGATGCCGCCCAGCACCATCCGGACGACGGCCTCCCAGGCGCGTCCGACCGGCGTAGTCAGCTCGATCCTGTCACGGGGCAATGGCCACCTCGCTCATCGGTAGGGATACGGAATCTGGGAGCACCTGGTCGTCCGCGCGAATGGTGGCCCATCCGACCACCTCGTCGCGCCGCAGGAAGCATGCAGCCTGGCCCGGCGCCACGCCGTGGACGTCGGCCGCGAGCTCGACCTCGAGCCGCGCGTGGCGGCCGGGGGGCGCGTCGGCGGCGACGCGGCACGGCACCGGCTCCGAGCGGTAGCGCAGCTT
>JALZEZ010000152.1 GCA_030861775.1 Actinomycetota bacterium | reverse complement strand
GGCGAGGCCTCCGGGGCGGGCGCTCGCACCAGCTTCGCGTGCCGCTCGGCCACGACGCGCGCCACGACCTCCTCCACCTCCGGGTCGAGCTCGGCCGGCACCACCAGCGTCGCGTAGTCGCGCACCACCGCGAGCTTCTCGCCGGCGATGTCGGCGACGGTCGGGCCGAGCCAGCGCGTGTGCTCGAGCCCGACGCCGGTGAGCACCTGCACGCGCGAGGGGATCACGTTGGTCGCGTCGTAGCGCCCGCCAAGCCCCGCCTCGATCACGGCCACCTCCACCCGCCGGCGGGCGAGCTCGTGGTAGGCGACCGCGGTCAGGGCCTCGAACTGCGTGACGCGGTCGTCGTCGTCGAGCGTCCGGTCCACCATCCGCGCCGCGCGCACCACGGCGGACACCGCGGCGCCGAAGGCGGCGCCGTCCAGCGGCTCCTCCCCCACCTCGATCCGCTCCGCGAACGAGCGCAGGTGCGGCGACGTGTACGACCCCGTCCGCAGCCCGTGGCGCTCGAGGATCGCCGCGATCATCCGCGTGGTCGAGGACTTCCCGTTGGTCCCCACCACGTGGATCGACGCGAACCGCCGCTGCGGCATCCCCAGCGCGGTCATCAGCTTGTGCATGCGGTCGAGCCCGAACCGCATGCCGAACAGCTCGAGGTCGAGCAGGTAGTCCTCGGCCTCGCGCAGCGTCAGCGGCCGCTCTCCGGTCACGGCGGGAGAGCGTATCGGCGGCCTAGATCTGGTAGTCGAGGCTCGAGCCCGCGAAGAAGAAGAACCACACGAAGAAGAGGATCCCCGCCAGCACCACGCAGAAGACCATGATCACCTCGAGCGCGTTGACCGGCGAGCGCCCCTCCTGCGACGCGGTCATCGGACGAGTCCACGCGAGGCGCTCGTTGCGGATCGAGGTGGCCGTGATGCGGCCGGTGACCGTCCCGTGGATCCGGTTCAGCCGCCCGAGCAGCACCCCGAGCACCGTCATCGTGAGCAGGATCCCGATCGCCACGAGCACGTAGAGCGTCCCGTCGGGGCGCTTGCTGTCGGTGAGCTGCGAGCCGATCCAGAGCCACGCCACCGGGGTCGCGATCCACATCGCGAAGCCCCCGATCGACATCACGACGACCAGCCCCGTCACGCCGAGCCGGTGCCCCAGGCCCAGTCCCCGCGGAGCGTCGCCGCGCCCCTCGGCGGTCGTAGCGCCCATACCTCGAATGTGCCCGGGTCAGGCGCGAATCAGTCCGGGTTGCTCGCCAGTGCGGGCGCGGCGAGGGGGGCCGGCGGGCGGGCCTCACCGGCCCGCTGCTCGCGCAGGAAGTACAGCCGCACGCCGATCGCCATCCGGCCAGCGGCAGCAGCGCCCAGGCGATCCCCCCGCCCACCTGCACCGCCACCGGACCCGGGCAGACGCACGCGATCGCCCAGCCGGTGCCGAACAGCACGCTGCCGGTCACGTGGCGGCGCTCCGGGCGATCGGTCGTGCAGGCCACCTCCTCGCCGGTCACCAGCGCACGCGCGCGCACGCGTGTGAGCAGCCGCGTGCCGGCCAGCCCGACCGCCACCGCCGAGGCGAGCATCAGGTACACGTACGAGTCCTCGAGCAGCAGCATCGAGCGGATCACGTCCGGGTCGGCGAGCCCGCCCCACGCCAGCAGGAAGCCGAAGGCAACACCGAACACCACGCTCACCGCGCGCACGGTCCCGGTCATACCAGTGCCTCGATCGCGAAGCTGACGACGATCGCGCTGGCCATGAACGTCCCCATCGAGACGAATGCGGCCGGGGATCCGTGCGAGGTCCCGCTGAGCCCGTTCCCGGCCGTGCAGCCGCCGGCCGACTTCGCCCCGAACCCGATCAGCACGCCGCCGGCCATCAGCGCGAGCGCGGCGACCCAGCCGTCCAGCTCGCGCGTCATCCAGCCGTAGTCGTCGCCCAGCGGGGAGCCGCCGCGCAGCGCCACGAACAGCGTGCCGCCGAGCGCCACGCCGATCAGGAACCAGGCCTTCCAGCCCAGCCCGGGCCGTCGCCCGATGGCCCGCTCGACGAAGTCGGACACGCCGCCGAGCACCCCGACGCGCTGGTTCAGCGTGGCCAGCACGCCGACCACGATCAGCCCCAGCAGCGGGCCGATCACGTACCAGGCGGGCGGATCCTCTAGCAACGCCTGAAGCGCACGCGGCGCGTGGCGCGGCCGCCGTTGGCGTCCGTCGCCTTGACGGTCAGCCTGTGGACGCCGGAGCGCAGGCCGTCGACCCCGACGCGCTGCCGGAACGACCGGTCCGCCTCCTCGGCGATCTTCCGCCCGTCCACGTATACGCGCGCCCGCACCCCCGCGCCGCCGGTCACCCTGATCCGGGCCCTGAACGCGCGCGAGGTGCAGCGCCGGAGCGGGACGCCGCTCACGCGCAGCCGGCTGAGGCGGCTCGGGGCCCCCTGGCTCCCGCCGTCACGCGAGGCCACGCACGGCGAGCGGCTCTCCACGGTCTCCGACACCCCGTCGCCGTAGGTGTAGGTCAGCCTGTTGACCCACTCGCCGGAGGCGGGGCAGGTCGGCGGCGTCGTGAGGTACGCCCTGCGCCTCCCGTCGCGCACCTCGGAGCGCTCGAAGAAGACGATCCGCTCCTGCTTGAGCGCGCCGCCCTCGGGCGGGGTGCCGGGCGCCGGCGGGAACTGGATCTCGAGCCGGCCGCCGCTGATCGTCCCGCGGACGACGATGTGGCCCCCGCTCTGCCGCTCGCGCCCCACCAGGATCATCCCGTCGTCCGCGTTGAACGCGGTGAAGTCGAACTCGAGGTTGCGGTTCGAGCCCTCGAAGCCGGTGTCGACCACGACCGGCCCCTGGCCGATCCGCGTCTCCGGCGGGCAGCCTGACGGCCCGGACGCCATCAGCGCGACGTCCGAGGCGCTGCACTGGGGGATCGCGTCGGTGTCCCAGCGCGCGCCCTCAGCGAGCTGGAGCACCACGGACCTGACCCCGTGCGGCTTGCCACCGGGGTTGGCCGGGTCCACAAAGTCGCCGTGCTCGAGCCTGCCGGACGAGGTCCCCGGCGTCTGGGTCGTGAACACGGCGTCGACCTTCGCGCGCGGCCCCTGCGCCGCGGCGGGGGCGCCGGACACGCCCAGGACGCCCGCCGCGGCGACGACGGCGCCCACCAGCCTGACCCCTGCGACAGACGGCATCCGCACGAAAGCTAGACCCCGCCGACCGCTATTTCAAGCCAGAACGCGCGGTGGTTACGATCCGGTCGTGGGACGGCTGACGAAGTGGCTCGAGCGGCTCACCGCCTCCCGTCCGGGCGGGGCATTCTTCCTCCACGTGGCCACCCGGATCGACCGCGTCCTGATGCGGCTGACCGGCGGCCGCGTCAAGTTGGCGCTTCGCCGCCCGGTCCTGCTGCTCGGCACCACCGGCGCGCGGACCGGCGCCAGGCGGACCACCCCGCTGCTGTACGCGGTGGACGGCGAGCACCTGGTGCTGGTCGGCTCGAACGCGGCCCGCTCGAGCGACCCCGGCTGGTGCCACAACCTGCGCGCCAACCCGGACGTCACGGTCGAGGCGCCGGGCCGCAGCGGCCGCTACCGGGCCCACGTCGCGCAGGGCGAGGAGCGCGAGCGCCTGTGGCGGCACGCGGTCGCGGCCTACGCCGGCTACGCCGTGTACGAGCGGCGGACGAAGGACCGGCAGATCCCGGTCGTCGTCCTGACACCGGTGGAGGCCCCCCGGGCCGGGGGGTGAGATTCCGCGGCCACCCGGGTACATATCCGGCGGTGCGGGAGCACAGGGTCATCACAGCCGTCCTGGCGACGACGGTCGCCGCGGCCGCCTGCTTCAGCGGGTCCGCCGGCGCGAAGCCGTCGGCCGATCAGAAGGCGCTGACCTTCTCGGGCCAGTGCCAGTTCCACGGCACGCTGCGCCAGAACCCGCCGCTGACGAACTTCCCGGCCGAGGGGCAGGGCGCGGCCGACGCGGTCGGCACCTGCGACGGCACGCTCGTCCGCAGCAAGAGGAAGCACCCGAAGACGTACACGCTCGACGACGCGCCGGTGGTTTACAGGGCCCGGGCCACCGGCGAGATGTCGTGCGGCGGCGGCACCTCGCAGGGCGCCGGCACGATGCTCTTCGAGCAGGGCGCACTCGACTTCGCCTTCTCCGAGGTGCGCGGCCCGGGCGCCGCGGCAATCGAGCTCGAGGGCCGCTACGGCGGCTCCGCTCAGGGCGCGGCGAACGTCAGCTCTAGCGAGGATCCGGTCGCGATCGCCGCGGCCTGCTCCGGCCCCGGCCTGAGCCAGGTCGAGGTCGACATCAGCCTCGTCTCGGACGGCCTCTCCGGCTGAGCCGCGCGGCCGCCGGCGCGCCGGCCGCCGCTCAGATCGCGGCGAACGCGTGGCCGTGCGGACCGTGCTCGTACACCGACGCGGCGAGAGCGGCCACGTCGTCGTCGGCGGCGCCCTCCTCGGCGGCGTCGAGGTGGGCGGCCACGCGGCGCGCCGAGCGCCGCCGGAAGGCGTCCGCGATCGTGCGGGCCGCCCCGAGCCGCTCGTCGTCCGGCTCCTCCTCGGCGAGCTGCGCCATGCGCGACGCCACCGCCGCCTGCTGGTAGATCTCCGCGATCGAGTGGGCCAGCCGGTGCTGGTCGAGCTGCCGCGCGCGAACGGCCTCGCCGTGCCGCATCATCAGGCGCTGGGTGACCTCGCGCAGGCGCCGGGCCTGGCCGGCCACCTCGCGCAGCTCGCCGGGGACGGGGTCGCCGGGCGGCTCGTCGCCGCGCTGGAGCGCGGCCATCACCGCGCCCATCCCCTTCTGCGCGATCCACGTCCTCAGGACGTCGTTGGCGCCCTCGAAGATCGGGAACACCCGCACGTCGCGCAGGATCCGCTCGTAGGGCTCGTCGTGCATGTAGCCCATGCCGCCGCGCAGGTCCAGCGCGCGGTTCGCCACGTCGTTGACGAAGTCGGTCGCGGTGACCTTGCAGATCGCGGTCTCGAGCTGGCGGTCGGGCAGCCCGGCGTCCTGGACGCCGGCCGTGAGGTAGGTCATGCACTCGACCGCGAACAGGCGCTCGGCGATCCAGCCGAGCTTCTCCTTGACGAGCTCGAAGTCCGCCAGCGGCCGGCCGAACTGATGGCGCGAGTGGACGTGCTCGAGGATCCGCGAGGAGAGGAACTTCGCGCAGCCGACGTTGGTCGCGGCGATCGCCAGCCGGCCGTTCTCGAGGATCCGCATCGCGATGCGAAAGCCCTCGCCCGGCTCGCCCAGCACGTTCTCCGGCGGGACCCTGACGTCGTTGAAGCGGAGCGGTCGCACGTCGTTCGCCCGCAGCCCGAGCGTGCCGTAGCGCTCGCCGTGCTCGAAGCCCTCCATCCCCTTCTCGAGGATCAGCGCCACGTGGCGGTCGCGGCCGCCGGCCTCCGCCCGGGCGATCGTCACGAAGACCGACCCGGTCGAGCCGTTGCCGATGAAGCACTTGGACCCGTTCAGCCGCCACGACCCGTCCGGCCGCCGCACCGCGCGCGAGGTGATGTTGTAGGCGTCCGAGCCGTTCCCCGGCTCGGTCAGCGCGAACGCGGCCAGCCGCCGCCCGTCCGCCAGGTCGGGCAGGAGGCGCTCCTTCTGCTCCTCGGTCCCGAACTCGACGATCCCGCGCGTGCCGATCGACTGGTGGATGCCGAGCACGAGCGCCATGGCCTGGTCGATCCGGCCGAACTCCTCGAACATCCTGCAGTAACCGGTCATCGACAGGCCCTGCCCGCCGTACTCCCGCGGGATCCCGAGCCCCATGAGGCCGCGCTCCGCGAAGCAGCGGACCAGCTCGTCGCCGATCCAGCCCTGCTCCTCGAGCGCGCGGCCGTCGACCTCGGCGGAGCAGTACTCGCGCAGGACCGCGATCAGGTCGCGCACGCGCTCCATCTCGTCCTCGCCGGCCACCGGGAACGGCATCAGCCAGCCGCCGTCGAGCCCGCCGGCGAACATCGACTTCGCGACCGACGGGGAGCGTGCGGGAGCGGCGACGGTCATGCGAGCGCCGCCGCCAGGTCGTCGATCGGGACGGCCGCCAGCGGGGCGCCGTCGGAGGGGTCGCGGCCGGCCATCAGCAGGAGCTCGGTCGCCGCGTCCTCGGCCAGCGCGGCAACGGTCTCCTCGCGGTGGAGGTTCTCGCTGTAGATCCAGACGATCCCGAGCTGGCCGTAGAGCACGAGGGCGAACACGTCGAGCACGCGCGGCCGGAGCCCGCGCGGGCTCTGGAGCGGCCCGGGCGACTCCTCGAACGGCCAGATCGCGTCGTCCAGGTACTCGTTCGCCCGCCCCCAGTAGTTCACGTTGATCGAGGGCCGCGGCATCTCCGCCAGCGTGCGCCGGGCCTCGTCGTCGCCCAGGTAGCGCAGCAGCCCGTGGCCCACGCCGTGGCGGGGGTAGCGCCCGACCTGCTCGACGACCGACTCGAGCGTCGCCCGCGGGTCGTCCTCGTGCGACACCCGGAGGTGCACCGGCGTGAACGTCGAGCAGCGCCCGACCGTCCGCGACACGTCGGCGCCCTCGACGAAGCCCCAGCGCCCGTGCGCCTCGGTCTCGGCCATCAGCGAGTCGATGCCGCTCCAGCGCGAGACCGCCCGGCCGATCGCCGCCAGGAGCGCCTCCGAGACGTCGCACTCGCACTCGCGCGGCAGGTCCTGGACGATCGCCTCGGTGTCGTCGGGGTCCATCAGGACCAGTAGCTGGCGGGCGGAGGCCTGGTCGTTGCGCCCGCCCTCGTGGTCCACCGGCAGCTCGGGCACGCTCCGCTGCTCCTCGGCGGTCCACAGGGGCAGCTCCTCGCGCACGTCGGCGTCGCGCGCGCGCTCGATCAGGCGCCGGCCGTACTCGATCATCGAGGTCGTCTTGGGCGGGAGGGCGGGCTCCGAGCCGTCCCTGAGCTGCTCGTATGCCGACAGCAGGTCCTCGAAGAAGACGCGTGAGGAGTAGTAGTCGAGCACCACCCAGTTCGCGGCGAGGTGCAGGCGCCCGGGGCGGCCGGGGCCGAGGTCGAAGTAGGTGAGCTTGAGGGGCGGGCCGTCCACCAGGTCGAGCTCGCCCTGGAGCCGCGCGACGGCCGCCTGCACGGCCTCCTTGGCCGCCTCGTCGTCGAGCTCGGACATGTCCACGTGCGAGAACGGCACCGGCGACGCTGTCTCCGGTCCCCGGACCTCCGCCCGCCAGCCGCCGGACTCGCGCCGGAAGCGCACGCGCAGGGCGTCGTGATGGAGGAGCACGCGGTGGAGCGCCGCACCGAGCAGAACGGGGTCCATCCGCTCGGGCACCGACAGCAGCGGCCAGAACCCGTTCCAGTGGTGGGCGTCCTCGAAGTCCTCCTCGAAGAACCAGAGCTGGCTCGGCGTGAGCGGGAGCTCGCCGGTGACCGCGCCCTGCTCGGCCCCGGCCAGGTCCTCGCGCGTGGCCGACGCCGCGACCGCGGCGAGCGTCGGGTTGGCGAAGAAGGCCTCCGAGTCGATCCGCAGCCCCGCCGCGCCGGCCTTGGCGATGACGCGCATGGCCAGGAGCGAGTCGCCGCCCAGGTCGAAGAAGTCGTCGGTGGGGGCCACCTCCGGGAGGTCGAGGACCTCGCACCACAGCGAGGCCAGGAGCTCCCGCGCCTCACCGTCCGCCTCGGCCGGGGGCGCGGC
>JALZEZ010000151.1 GCA_030861775.1 Actinomycetota bacterium | reverse complement strand
GCGCGGGGGCATCCCGCGGCCGCTCGTCGCCGTCCTCGCCGGTGTGCTGCTCCTCGGCGCCGCCGGGATCGCGGCCGTGCTGCTCTTCGGCGGCGACGACGAGGAGGACGAGCCGGCCGGCCAGCGCGGCGGGCTCGTGGTGCAGGGCCCGCCCTCGCTGCGCGTCGCCGCCCTCGCGGCCGGCTGCACCGCCCAGGACCTCCCGCCGGAGGGCCGCACGCACGTCGAGGGGCCGGTCCAGTACCGGTCCAACCCGCCCAACTCGGGCGACCACGACGCAACCGCCGCCGCCGACGGCGCCTACGAGCGCTCGCCGCCGGTTCCCCGCCTCGTCCACTCGCTCGAGCACGGCCGCATAGTCATGTGGCACAAGCCGGGCAACGCCGAGGCGCGCAAGCTCCTCCTGAAGGTCGGCGACGAGGACGGCCAGCACATGATCCTCGTCCCGAACACGACGAACATGCCCTACGAGGTGGCGGCCACCGCCTGGGGCCACCTGCTCGGTTGCACCAAGGTCGACGAGGAGACCGCCGATGCGGTCCGCGCCTTCCGCGACGCTTACCGCGACAAGGGCCCCGAGTTCGTCCCCTGACCGAGGGAGCCGTCCTGCCCTGGTCCGGCAGGAGCGGTGCGATCCAGGACGGCGCTACCGCTTCGGAGCCAGCACCCGCACCGCGCGCTTGTACACGCGCCCGCTGCCGCCGCGCTGGGTGACCTCGGCCCGGACCTCCATCACGCGGCTGCGGCTCTTGCGGAAGAGCCCGCCCTGGAGGCGGACCGGGACCGTCTGCGCGCCCGGCGGAACCGCGAACGCGCTCGGCTTCGTGTTCATCATGCGGCGGCCCTGGAAGAGGTTCAGCTTCCCCTCGCAGCCCTCGGGGCAGTCGAGACGGAGGCGGAGCAGCCCGTTGCGCGGCGAGCGCAGCGTCTTGGGCGAGATCGCGGCCGGGCACTCGCCGCCCTCGACCAGCGGCGGCTCGCCTTCGGCGAGGTCCTCCAGGTACACGCGGTCGTCCGCGTCGAGGCACCCCTCCACGCCGTAGGCCAGCCGCGTGCCGTCCCAGTCGAAGCCGCCGATGGAGCCGGTCGGCTCGAAGAACGTCACCGAGCGGCTCTGGCCCGCGAGGTTCACGACGTCGAGCGAGTCCGTGCCCGCCCCGGTGTCGCGCCGCACGAAGGCGATCCGGTCGCCCGCCAGCACGATCCGCCCGAACGGGCAGACCTCGAGCCGGTGCGCGGCGGGATCGGCCTTCGAGTGCCACTCGATCCGGCAGCCGCCGGCGCCGCCGGTGGTGCTCGCGTAGCCGATCGCCAGCTTGCCGTCCGGCTGGAGCGACCAGTTCGCGGAGAACGTGTCCACCCGGATCCGCTCGGTCGCGCCCTCCAGCACCACGACCCGCGGCGGCCCCTGTGACACCGAGTAGGCCAGGAAGTCGCCGGCCAGCTGCACCCGGTCGAGGTACTGGGCCGTGAACCCGTCGACGCCGTAGGACGCCACCACCGGCGCCCCCTCGCCCGCCAGGTTGCGGATCACGATCCGCTGGCCGGGGCCGCTGCCGGGGTCGGTGCACGCGTCGCCCAGGTAGGCGATCCGGTCGCCGTCGAGGTCGTACGGGTGCCGGCCCTGGCAGAAGAACAGCCGCTGGAGCGGACCCCCGATCGGCCCGGTCTCGAGTGTGAAGTCGCTCTGCGCGAGTGCCCCCTTCACGTAGGCCTCGTAGAACCGCGACACCGCCACCCGCGTCGGCGACACGGAGAAGTCGCGGGAGAAGAACGTCTGGCAGCACTCGTCGTCGTCGCCACCGCCGGTCGTGGACGCCTCGTACTCGTGCAGCACGGTGGAAGTGCCGCCGGCCTGGCGGATCAGACGCACCTTCGCCCCGTCGAACGAGACGAACACGACCGCGTCGCCCACCAGCCGCACCTCACCCGAGGGCGCGTGCGCCACCTCGGTGCGGACGGCGCCCGCCGGTCCCGCCGCGACCAGCAGCGCCGCGAGCACCGCGCCGAGCACTCCGATCCCCCGCCTCATGCCCGCGCTAACCCGGTCCCGCTCCCGGAGTCGCGCCGGCCATGCCCTCGAGCATGCGCCGAGCGGCGGTGGCGTGGTCCTTGACCAGGTAGGCCTCCTCGAGCAGCACCACGTTCGAACGCTTCTGCGGGTCGAACTTCACCGTGACCGCCTCGCCCACCACCGGCACGCGCCCGCCCGGCAGCTCCAGCACGCGCGTGGTCTCGAAGTCGGACTCGTTGACCGGCGCCACGTGCAGCTTCACGCGCGCGAAGCGGCGCCCGTCGGGCCGCAGCTCCACCTCCTCGACCGAGCGCACGCGCGCGTTGGCCGGCCGCCCGTAGCGGTGCAGCTCCGCCGCGTCCTCGATCGGCTTGTCCCACCCGGCGCCGAGCCAGACCATGAACGCGCCCGAGCCCACCAGCGAGGCGAACAGGATCGCGCCGAGCGGCGCCATCCCTATCGCCACGAAGCCCACGCCGAGCACGACGCCCAGCACGACGTTCAGCCAGCCCGCGTACCGGGTCCAGCGCATCAGCCGAGCATGAGCTGGTTCGGGTCCTGGGGGCTAACACGCACCGACAGCACCGCGCCCGGCTGGAAGCGGGCCAGCGCCGCGTGCGAGACGAGCTGCTTGTGGGTCGTCCTGTACGGCTCGCGCCCCGGCACCGAGACGGTCAGGTCGAGCGCGAGCACCGGCGCCTCGTTCACGAACATGCCGGTGTCCGACACCGCGTCGACCGTGGCCGTGCCGGCGATCCCGCTCCCGTACAGCGCCGCCTGGCCGGCGGGGTCCATCATCCCGCCCGCCTGCTGCTGGAGCACCTGCGCCTGGTCGAACGCGGCGTTCGCGGCGCGCACGCCCTCCATCATGCTCGGCCGCGGCTGCGAGTCGGCCTTGCGCTTGAGCTCCTTCAGCTCGTCGCTCCGGAGCACCTGGAACGACTCCTTCAGGTCTCTGAACATGCCCATCGCAGGCCTCCTTACATGAACGGCTTCTCGCCGAAGGCGATCTTCTGGGGGTCGGCCGGGTCGATCCGGCAGGCCATCGAGGTGCCGTCGCCGTAGCTGCCCATCGCCGCCGAGGAGACGATCTCGCGGTGCTGCACCGAGTACGGGGCGCCGCCCTCCGGCATGACCTCGAGGTCGAAGATCCAGACCGGGTTGCCGGCCACGTTCTCGCCCGAGTCCACGTGGCCCTTGATCAGCGCCTGGCCCGGGGAGCCCACGGTGAGGATGCGGTTCTGCTCGTGCGCCTGGCCCTGGAGCGAGTCGCGCGCGGCGACCGCCGCGCCCATCCCGCCGGGGCCGGCCGAGATCCCGCCCGCCTGGTGCTCGGCCTGCTGCTGCATCTGCTGCGCGCCGGCCATGGCGTCGCTGGCCTGGCCCATCGCGTCCTTCATGTTCTTGAAGAGACCCATGAGGCTCCTTCGCTCGTGAGGGGTACGGGCCGGACCCTAAGCCCGCGCGGTGACCGCGGTCAAGTAGCGTGACGCCGTGCCCGCGCGGCGCCGCCCGAACCTGCTGCTGCTGATCACCGACCAGCAGCGCGCGCCGATGCACTGGCCCGACGAGCCCGGCTGGCTGCGCGAGCTGACCCCCGCCGATCACGAGCTCGAGCGCACCGGGCTCTCCTTCACCAACGCGATCTGCTCGACCTGCATGTGCTCCCCGAGCCGGGCCACGCTCTTCACCGGCCTCTACCCGCCGGAGCACGGGGTCACGCTCACGCTCACCGAGATGGGCGCGCGCCCCGACCCCCGCAACGCGCCGGCCGCCTTCGCCACCTTCGCCAAGAGCATGCGCGACGGCAGCGCCCCGCGCGGGGCCACCGCCAAGGCCTTCGCCCGCGGCGCGCTGCGGCTCGGGGCGGGCAAGGGGGAGGAGACCACGCTCGACCCCGCCACCCCCAACCTCGCCCGCATGCTGGGCGACGCCGGCTACACGGTCGGCTTCAAGGGCAAGTGGCACCTGACCAAGCCGCTCCACGGCGAGTGGTCGGAGGACGACGCCGGCCTCCTCGAGCGCGACTTCGGCTTCGCCGGCTGGGAGCCGCCCGACGCCGGCGAGAACCTCGACCCGGCCCACTTCGGCGGCGGCAACGCGGGCGCCAGCGGCCAGGGCTTCGACGAGGACTTCGCCCGCCAGGCCGAGGCCTTCCTGGCCACCGCGGCGGAGCCCTGGGCGCTGATCGTCTCGCTGGTGAACCCGCACGACGTGCTCGGCTACCCCGCCTCCTACGCGCGGGGCGGCTACCGGGTCGAGGACTTCCGCGACATCGAGGTCCCGCTGCCGGAGACCCTCGACGAGGACCTCTCGAACAAGCCCCACCCGCACACGCTGATGAAGCTCGGGCAGCAGTCCTACCTGGGCCCGCTGCCGGATCGACGCGCCGAGCTCGACTACCTCAGCTTCTACGCCTACCTGCACCGGGTGGTGGACGAGAAGATCGGCCGGATCGTCGACGGCCTGGGCCGCGCCGACGACCCCAGCTCGCTGCGTTCGCGCACGCTGATCGTGCGCACGGCGGACCACGGGGAGATGGGCCTGGCGCACGGCGGCCTGCGGCAGAAGATGTTCAACGCCTACGAGGAGACGGTGCGCGTGCCGCTCACCTTCTCCAACCCGGTGATGTTCCCCGAGCCCAGGCGCACCGACGCGCCGGCCGGTCTCGTGGACCTGGTGCCCACGCTCGCCACGCTGCTCGGCTTCGACGCCGGCCGCACCTCCGGTGTGGACCTCACGCCCGTGATCGCCGGGCAGGCGGAATCCGTCCAGGACGCCGCCCTGTTCGTCTACGAGGACCACAAGGCGGGGACGGCCTTCGAGAACGTCGTGCCCCAGCCCAACCGCCTGCGCGCCATCCGCGAGCGCGACTGGAAGTACGCCGTCTACGTGGACCCGAGCGGGGAGGCGGCGACCCAGTACGAGCTGTACGACCTGGCCAGCGACCCGCTCGAGCAGCGCAATCTCGTCGGCCGCTCGAGCGGCGAGCCGCTCGACCCCCGCCACGCGGACGAGCGCGAGCGCCTACACGCCACCCTGCACGAGCGGGTGCAGTCCGTGGGCGGCTTCATGTCCGCGCGCTAACGTCGCCCGCCCCCTTCGTTCCGCAACAGGCAGGTGCTTGACGTGTTCCATGGCGGGTTGCGCTCCCTCCCGCTCGTAGTCCTCGCGCTCGCAACGGCGCTCCTCGCCCCGGCCCCTGCCGCGGGCCAGCTTCGCGATGGCCTGAGCACCGAGCTGACCATCCAGGACGGCCCCGGCGGCCGCTACCAGATGGGCGGCGAGTGGCTGTTCCGGCGCGACACCGAGGACGAGGGCGTACTGCGCCGCTACTTCAACCACCGCGGCCGCGGCGGCTGGTCCCCGGTGGCGATCCCGCACGCCTGGAACGCCCAGGACGAGTCGTTCGAGAGCATGGCCGGCGACATCGTCTGGTACCGGAAGGACTTCCGGCTGCCGTCGAACTCGAGCGCGCTGGCCTGGATCGTCCGCTTCCAGAACGTCCGCTACCACGCCGACGTCTGGCTGAACGGCCGCCGGATCGGCGAGCACCACGGCGCCTACCTCCCCTGGGAGGTCAAGCTGGCGGGCCTGCGCCGGGGCGTGAACCGGCTCGTCCTGCGCGTGGACAACCGCCGCTTCGAGGACGACCTGCCGCCGGCCCAGTTCGACGACACCGACCAGACCCCCGCCGGCGGCTGGTGGAACTACGGCGGGATGCTCGGCGAGGCGTACCTGCGGCGGGTCAAGCGGATCGACATGGAGGAGGTCGAGGTCCGGCCCACGCTGCCCGACGGCGCGACCGGCGCCGCGCGGGTGGACTGGCGGATCAAGCTCCGCAACCACGCCCGGCGCACCCAGCGCGTGCGGGTGCGCGGCGACTACGGCGGGCGGCGGATCAACCTCGGCCTCAGGCGGATCCCGCCGGGCGCCACCTCCGAGGCCCGCGGGCGCCTGACCGTGCCGAGCCCGCGGCTGTGGTCGCCGCCCGACCCGCAGCTCTACGACGTGAAGATCACCGCCGACGCGGGCGACGCCGCCATGGGCCGCCGCCGCGCGGCCCCGCTCCGCCGCGTGGCCGACTACTCGCTGAAGAGCGGCATCCGCTCGCTGCGCGTGGACAACGGGCGGCTGCTCCTCAACGACGAGCCCACCAACATGCGCGGCGTCTTCATCCACGAGGACGACTTCAACAAGGGCTCCGCGCTGGGCAACGCGGAGCGCGAGAACATCATGAACCGGGCGCGCGACCTGGGGGCGACGATGCTGCGCACCCACTACCCGATGCACCCGCAGATGCACGAGCTGGCCGACCGGCTCGGCGTGTTCATCTGGTCGGAGGTGCCGGTCTTCCAGGTGCCCGCCGACCTGCTGAAGACGGCCGGGCTGCGCGCGGTCGCGCGCGACATGCTGCGCACGAACGTCCTCACCAACCAGAACCACCCGTCGGTGCTCACCTGGTCGGTCTCCAACGAGCTGCGGCCCGAGCCGGGGACGATCGAGCGCTCCTACTACCGCGAGTCGTCGCGGCTGCTGCGCTCGCTCGACTCCACCCGGCCGATCTCGGTGGTGATCGCCGGCTACCTCGACCACGAGGCCCAGCCCGCCTTCAACGACTTCGACCTGCTCGGCTTCAACAGCTACTTCGGCTGGTACCCCGGCCGCCAGGGCTCGATCGCCGACCGCGACAACCTCTCGCCCTTCCTCGACCGGATGCGGTCGTACTACCCCTCGCACGCGATCATGGTCACCGAGCACGGCGCGGAGGCGAACCGCGAGGGGCCGGACGAGGAGCGCGGCACCTACGGCTTCCAGCGCGACTTCTACGACTTCCACAACCGGGTCTACTCGACCAAGCCGTGGCTGTCGGGCGTGATCGGCACGCTGCGCGCGTTCCGCGTGCGGCCGGGCTGGGAGGGCGGCAACCCGAAGCCGTCCAACAACTGGCACGAGAAGGGCGTGTTCGACTTCTTCGACAACCCGAAGCCGTCGCACGCGGTCGTGCAGAACTGGTTCCGCAACACGGTCCAGTACGGGCCGGGGACGCCGCGATGAGGCGCCTCGCCCTGGCCACCGCCGCCGTGCTCGCGCTGTGGGCGCCGCCCGCCCAGGCCGCCTTCTTCCAGAGCGAGAGCATCGACGGCCCGAGCGCCGACATCCTGCGGGTGGGCGACCTCGACACCGCCCAGGACGGCGGCAGCGCCGTCGTGTACCTGAAGCGCGTGAACGCCGCCCCGCACGTGTGGGTGGCCCGGATGGTCGACGGTGCCTGGCAGCCGCCGGAGCAGCTCGACACCGATCAGGCGGCCGCCTCGAGCGAGCCGCGCGTGGCGGTGGCGAACGACGGCCGGGCGGCCGTGGTCTGGATCAACGGCGGCCGTCTGTACGGCTCGGTGCGCGAGTCCGAGGCCGCCCCCTGGACCGCGCCCGCCGAGATCCACCCGGGGCCGGTCCAGCGCGTATCGCTCGGCATGAGCATCCACGGCGTGGGCTACGCGGCGTTCGCGGTCCAGTCCGGCACGCGCGACGTCCGCGCGGCGCGCCTCAACGGCACGGCCTGGAGCCTGTACGACACGCCGCTCGACACCGTGCCCTCGCTGGACGCCGGCGGCGGCCGCGGCCCGCGCATCGCCGCGGCCGCGGACGGGAC
>JALZEZ010000411.1 GCA_030861775.1 Actinomycetota bacterium | reverse complement strand
CGTGCACCCGGTCGACGGCGCCCGCGGTCACCGGGGGACCCTGCCCATCACGTCCCTCAGGTTGTTGGTCGCGTCGCGCACGCGGCGGACGTCCTCGGCCGGGGCGCCGGCGGCACGCGTGGCCTCGGCGAGCCGGTCGAGCGCGACCGCGAGCTCCGGCTGGGACTCGGTGATCGTCGTCCCTCGCTCGGCGCTCGCGCGCAGGCTCTCCAGCGCCGGCCGGGCCTCGGCGAGGATCGTCTCGACCCGCGCCCGCTCGGCCTCGGGGGCGGCCTTCTTGATGGCCGTCTCCATCGTGTCGAGCGTGGTGAGGAGCTGCATGTTCACCTTCTTCGCCGCGCGCACGTCATCCGCCGCCCGCGCCGAGAAGTGCACCGCCTGCGTGTCGACGCGCGTCTGCACCAGGTCCACGCGCGTCCCGATGTCCTTCGCCTGCGCCTCCTGGCGCTCCACCAGGCGCTCCTGCGTGTTCACCCGCCCCTCCAGCGTCGTCACCTGCCGCCCGACGTCGCGCTCGAGCGTGTGGAACTTCGTGGGCATCTCCTTGATCTGGTCGAGCGTGCCCCGGTCGGGCAGGTCGGCGCGCAGCTCGGCGAAGCCCGCCTTCACCTCGGCGAAGGTGTCCTTCAGCTCGCCGAACAGCGTGCCCGCGCCGTTCGCCCGCTCGATGGCCAGCTCGGCCTGCGCCACCGCGCGCCCGGCGTTCGCGACCGCCTCGTCCGCCTTCGCGGTGACGGCCGGCATCTCGCGCAGCGACTGCGTCGTCGGCTTCGACCCGAACGCCACCACCGCGCCCGCGTCGTCGTGGCCGATCATGATCTCGTCGGTGAGCGCCGCGACGATGCCCGGCTCGAACCCCGGCTGAGTCGCGAGGTCGTCGACGTGCACGTCGCGCACGATCGCCCGCGCCACGCCCTGCTTCTCGATGTGCTTGACCAGGATGTCGTGGACCGTGTCCGACTTCCGGTTGTAGAGGTTGCCGAGGAGGATCAGGCCGGCGTCGGTGGGGTCGCGGTCGACCACCTCGTCGTACCCCTCCAGGTCGTCCCGGGGCGGGTGGATCACCCATTCGCGCGTGTCGTACCTGCCCCAGTCCAGGTCCTCGAGCGGGTCGGGCCGGGGGAAGTCGGGCTTCTTCTTCGGGGGGCGGGCGTAGTCGACGACCACGCGGCCCGGCTTCTTGTGCTTGTGCCCGCGCCACCCGCACCTCTTGCTCAGGAACTGGTAGCGCGAGCAGATGTGCACGTCCTCGTCCTTGGCCGGCCCGGGGTTCTGCGCGGGCGGGGGCGGCGGCGTCCAGTCGTCCAGGATCGCCACGATGTGGTCCACGTACTGGCGGCAGACGTCCTCGCAGCGGCCGCCGCGGATGCCGCTGTAGAGCGCCGGCGAGATCTCGAAGTCGTGCCGGTAGCGGCAGTCCCACACCAGGCTGTCGGGATCGAGGTGACCGAGCGCGACGGCGGGGTCGCCCTCCGGACCGAGGCAGCTCCGGTTGTCGTACGAGCGGCAGCGGGCGTACTCCTGCGCGCTGTCCAGCACCTCGTTGAGGAGCCCGACCTTCATCAGGTCGATGCCCGGGGGCCCGTCGAGCTTGAGCTTCCTGAGCAGCGCGATCGTGGCCGCGCCGAACTCGTTGGTCTTCTCGAGGATCTTGGCGAGCTGCTCGCGCCGGGTGTCGAAAGCGGCCGGCGCGGTGGTCCCCTTCACGGCCAGCGGCTCGATGGTGAAGACCTGGTCCGAGGCGAGCTGGCCGAGCTTGAACCGGCCCTTCACCCAGCGGACCCTGGCCCCCTCCTCGTGCGTGATGGTCTGCGTCCGGCAGCCGGTGGCCTCGGTGCAGTCCTCCACGGCCTCGTGCTGCTGGTCGGCGGGGATCAGCACCGCCGTCAGGCCGGCCGCGCCCGCGTCCACGAAGTCGTAGGCGACGTCCTCGACCGAGGTCCGGATCGCGTCCACGCCCAGCGTGAACCCCTCCGCGAGCACCAGCTCGCGGCCGCCCTGGCCGAGCGCGAAGCCCTGCGCCATCGTGAAGTTCCGCGCGGCCAGCCGGCCGGTCAGCCCGCACGCCACCCCGAACCCGAACAGGGCCCGGTTCTGGAACGCGACCTTGCTGGCCAGGTAGTCCCGCAGGCGGTTCAGGTCGTTGTGCGTGAGGACCTGACCCTCGGCGAACTCGGGATAGCTGTGCTCGGACAGGTTCATCGGATCCTCTCTCTGGGCGGTTGTCTCATGAAGTCCTCCGGCCCCGGCCGGGGAGGACCCCGATCCCAAGGCGGTCGCGCGGGTCGTCGATGCGTGCCGGCCTGCCGGCCGCCGCCGGGCGGCACGGGGCGATGCCGTCCTCCTCCGGCGTGAAGTCGCCTAGCTGCGCCAGCTCGGCCCGGACCTGGTCCGGCTTGCTCAGGTCGAGCTTGTACTTCGGATCCACCCAGCAGACCCGCACGAGCAGGTGCGCCGGGGCGTTCGCCCGGACCCACTCGCGCAGCTCGCGGCGGCGCTGGTAGACCTTGAGGTCGCCCGCCACGCGCACGAGCAGCGTGACCCGGTGGGCGTAGGGATCGACGTCGCCCGGGTTCGCCCCGGACGTGTCGTCCGGCGGGCGGTACTTGAAGTGCTCGACCAGGATCGGGCGTTGCGCCGGCTTCGCCAGCCGGAACGAGAAGACCAGCCAGTCCACGAACCCGCGCGGCGTGCCGCGGCGCCGCCACATGCGGGCCACCCGGAGGAGGAAGTCGCGCTTGCGGTCGAGCTCCACGTCGGCGTCGGTCGCGCCCCAGCTCTCCGGGAAGCGGTACGCGAACCGCTCGGCCAGGAACGCGAACACCGCCTGGTAGGCCGCGACCGGGTCCGAGCCGGGCTCGGCGCCGGGCGGCCAGATCGCGCGGGCGTCCGGGCTGAGCCACGTGGTCACGTCCTCGAGGTCCGCCAGGTGCCCGCGGTCGAGCGCGTCCACCAGCCCCAGGAAGCTGCGCACCTGCGCCCACGAGGCCGGGTCCTCCTGGAAGACCGGCGGCAGGTGGTCGGCGATCGGCCGGTGGAGCGGGGGCTCGCTCATTCGCACGCCCTCGGGTCGATCACGTGCAGGCGCAGGCAGTGGCGCCGGTAGTCGGGGACGCAGTAGTCGTCGAGCACGAGCTCCTCGGGCTGCCAGTTCCAGGCCGCGGGCAGGAACGGCTGCCAGCCGAAGCGCCGGACCTCCACGCCCTCCATGCCCTCGAGCCCCGGGATGTCCGCGACGAGCTGGACCAGGTCGTTGACCCGGATCGGGTCGCCCGGTGGCCAGCCGGTGGCGCGCCGCTCCGGGTAGGGGTCGCGCCGGAACTCGGGCACGTCGGAGGCGCGCAGGGCGGGCCCCTCGAGGTCCTGGGGCAGCCGCAGCGGCTCCACCGGCGGCGCCGGCGGGGCCGGCTCGC
>JALZEZ010000150.1 GCA_030861775.1 Actinomycetota bacterium | reverse complement strand
CCACGCCTCTGCGCGAGACCGGCCGCCGGCTGGGCATCTCGGCCGAGCGGGTGCGTCAGATCGAGGAGGACGCGCTCGAGCGGCTGGCGGAGAGCGGCGACCTCGCCGCCCTGCGCGACGCCGCCTGAGCCGATCTCACGTTCCCACGCCCCGTAGCGTTCTACGGGCGTGACGCTGCCGCCGTTCCAGGTCTTCGTCGACGAGCACGCCGAGGCGGTCCACCGCTTCCTGGTGGCGCTCGTCGGACCGCAGGAGGCCGAGGACGCGCTGCAGGAGACGCTGATCGCCGCGCTGCGGGCCTACCCTCGGCTGCGGCCGGGGTCGAACCTGCGGGCCTGGGGGATGGCGATCGCCCGCAACAAGGCGATCGACTCCGCCCGGGCGCGGGGGCGGAGGCCGGTGCCGGTGGAGGGGGCGGGGGAGGAGCTTGTCGCTCCCGCCGCTCCGGCCGCGGAGCTGGACGGAGATCTGTGGGGCGCCGTGCGGTCGCTGCCGCCCAAGCAGCGGGCCGCGGTGGCGCTGCGGTACGCCGGCGACCTGCCGCACCGCGAGGTGGGGGAGGCGCTGGGGTGCAGCGAGGAGGCGGCGCGCAAGAGCGTGGCCGAGGGGCTGAAGCGACTGAGAGAGGTGCTGGCATGAGCGATCGCCTGACTGGACGGCTGGCTTCCGCCGCGCGCGGCGCGGAGATGCCCGAGGGCGTGCTGGAGCGGGTCGGGCGGCGTGCCGCCGAGGAGGGGCTGCTCGACGTGGCCTACGCCACGATCGACTCGCCCGTGGGCGACCTGCTCGTGGCCACGACCCCGCGCGGGGTGGTGCGGATCTCGTATCTCGATTGGTTCCCGGCCGACGAGACGCTGGCCGACCTGGCCGCGCGGGTCTCGCCGCGGGTGCTCGAGGCGCCGGAGCGGCTCGATGCGCTGCGGCGCGAGCTGGACGAGTACTTCGACGGGCGGCGGCGGCGGTTCGACGTCCGCACCGACCGGGCGCTGATCGGGCCGTTCGCGCGGCGCGTGCTGGGCCGGACGGCGCGGATCCCGTACGGGAAGGTCTCCACGTATTCGGAGGTGGCAGCCGCGGCGGGGAGCCCCCGCGCCTCGCGTGCCGCCGGGAACGCCCTGGCGCGGAACCCGATCCCGATCGTCATCCCCTGCCACCGCGTGCTGCGCAGCGGCGGCGGGATGGGCGGGTACGCCGGCGGGCTCGACCGCAAGCAGCGGCTGCTGGAGCTGGAGGGCGCGCGCCTCTAGGCGACGAGCTCGGGCTCGCGCTCGAGGGTGAGCGGCGGCCGCCCGCGGACGTGCCTCGCGTACCAGCGGCGGCCGTGCGCGCGCTGGTAGGCCCAGATGAAGGCGGCGATCGGGTCGCGGCGGTGGAGCCAGAAGCGGTCGGGGATCTCGCGTGAGGGCGGGACCCGGCCGGGCTCTAGGTCGGCGATTGCGACGCCCGGTCCCTCCCGGCGGTCGCGGAACGCCAGGACGCGTCCGTGCGCGTCCGTGATCGACGCGCCTCCCTCCACGTGGCCCCTGTACTCGAACGGCGCCCACGGCAGCGCGCATGCGAGCGGCCCGCAGTTCGCCGCGTGGACCACCGGCGCGCCGACGAACGGCGCCATCGCGGGGGCCGCGCCGACCGCCTGGCGCTCGTTGGCGGCCTCCCGGCGACGGGTGATCGCGGCCGGCGGCCAGGGCGGGATGCTCCACCAGAACGAGCCGCCGACGAGCAGGTCGATGCGGCCGCGGAGCCGCCGGGCCGTCTGCGTCCGCATGAACTCCCAGCAGACGGCGGTGCCCACGTCGAGGCCGTTCGCCTGCATCAGGCCGTCGTCGGAGCCCCCGACGTAGAACGCGTTCTCCCACATCGTGGGCAGGTCCTTGTCGTGGCGGCCGGCGATGCCGTCGGGGGTGGCGAGGAGGAAGGCGTTGCGGACCTCGCCGTCGGGGTCGCGCGCCAGGAACGACCCGCCGACGGTCGCGCCGTGGCGGCGGGCGAGGTCGAGCAGGAGGTCGGTGGCCTCGCCGTCGGGGCGCAGCGCCGCATCGGCCAGCTCGGGGACGAAGCCCATGCCGGTCGTGAAGAACTCCGGCAGGAGGATCCACTCGGCGCCCTCGGCCGCCGCGGCGTCGGCGAGGGCGCGGGAGCGCTTGAGGTTCTCGGCCACGTCGCCGATCCGCGGCTCGAGCTGTATCGCGGCCACTCGCACTGCGCCGGAGTTTAGGTTCCGCGGCTACGCTCGGGGCGTGCCCCGCCGCGTTGCAGTCGCGATAGCCGTAGCCCTCGCGCTCGTCGTCTCCGGCGGCACCTACCTGCTCGTGGGCGGGGACGACACGGTCCCGCTGTCGACCGTCGCCAAGGCGGCAGAGGCCACGAGCGGCGCCGGGGGCTTCAAGCTGACGATCGACGGCCGCCTCGAGGTCGCGCAGCTCGGGCGGGAGCTGCCGCTCAAGGGGAGCGGCGAGCTCGACCCGAAGACCAAGCGCGGGCGGCTCAAGTTCGACGCCGCGGCGGCGCTGGGCGGCGGAGCGGGCCAGATCGAGCAGATCTTCGCCGGCGACGTGATCTACATGCGCACGCCGGCGTTCGCCCAGCAGCTCGGCGCGAAGAAGCCCTGGATCAAGCTGAACCTGCGGCAGGCAGGGCAGGCGCTGGGCGTCGACGCGGGGCAGCTCAGCCAGCTCGGCGGCAACGACCCGCGCCAGATGCTCGACCAGATCCGCTCGGTGAGCGGCGAGGTGGAGAAGCTAGGCAGCGAGCGGGTGCGCGGGGAGGACACGACGCACTACAAGGCCGAGGTGGACCTGCGCAAGTACCCGGACCGCCTGCCCGAGGCGCAGCGCGAGCAGGCGCGCGTGGCGGTGGAGCGGCTGGTGGACATGACGGGCAGCTCGACCTACCCGATGGAGCTCTGGATCGACGACGACGACCTGGTCCGCCGGGTGAAGGTCGCCTACGAGCTCAATCCCCCCGGCCAGCAGCAGACGTCCTCGTTCTCGATGACGATGGAGTTCTTCGACTTCGGAACCCCGATCGACGTCACCCCCCCGCCGGCGAAGGACGTGCAGGACCTGGCCGAGCTGGCGGAGCGGCTCGGGCGGTTGCAGCAGGGTCAGACGCAGTAGGGAGCGGTCGCAGACCGCGAGGGTTCGGCGCGGCTTCCGAGCAGTGCACGCGAACCGGAGGTGCAGATCATGCGCAGCCACTACCGGAGCTTGCGGGTGCACAATTGCGCCCCTTTCGCCAGGCGTGTGCGCGCACACGCACTATCAACGACTACCGGAGCTTGCGGAACATCTGCTCCCCCTTTCGCAGTTCGCCTGAAAGCCGGGCGGACAAGCCGCCGCTCACCGGCGATAGCACCTCACCTCGCCGCAAAGCGCCGAGGGGTCGGGCAGTTGACTGTTCGACCGCCAGCCGGCCGCGGCGGAGGCCGAGGCGGCTCACCTGACGGCCCTGGAGGGGACCTTCGCCGGTTCGCCTAATACCGCTCCCACGACGGCTATCTGCAGGCGACGCGCCGCCGCCGCGGTCTCTGTGCGATGCACGCGAACCGGAGGTGCGTGGACTCGTCGGGGCCCGGGACCAAACCTGCCTCGGGGGTTTCGCCGCGGGTCTCCAGGAGTTCGATGCCCGCCTCGGTGCACGCTTTCGCGACAGCCTCGACGGAATGGTGGCGCTGTACGTGCCGACCGATGCATACCGGTCGCCCACCGGGCGACAGTCGTTCGATTGTCGTTGACGCGAGGCTGCCGGGGGGCATGTGCCTGCTTGCCTCGCCGCGCCAGCGGAACGTCGTGCCTTGCGACTCGATGGTGAACTCGTCGGCGAAGTCGGTCCTAAAGGCGGCTAGCGAGTTGAAGTCGAGCACAGCCAGCCCACCCGGTCGAAGCGCACGGCCGATACAGGTCATCGCGCGGACCAGATCTTCCTGCGTGAGCAGGTAGTTCATCGGCTCATCGACGCATGTGACCAGATCGAACCTGTCGCGCCAGGGCAACGCACGTAGATCAGCAACCACGACTTCAGCGCGTCCCGCCGCCTTTTCCCGGGCACGCGCCACCATCGCGGGTGAGATGTCGCACGCGACGATCTCATAGCCGCGATCGAGCATCGGCATGAAGCTGTTACCGGTCCCGCACGCGGCGTCGAGCAACTGCCGGCCACGGAGGCCATGGGCCTGCGCCCATGCGTCGACGTCCGACATCCAACTTTCGTATTTGAAATCGGCGGTGAAAGCGTCGTAGTACGGGGCGAGGGAATTGAAGACCTCGGCCGCAGTCGCAAGATCTGCCGCAGTCCGCGTCAACATTTGCGGCACGGAGGCTACATCACTCAGTCAGCGTTTAGTGATACGCGCTGGAGATGCGGCGGCGCCCACGCCGGCGACCGGCCCCGAGTCGAGTCGATCGACCAGCGCGAGCGCACATCCGCGCTAGTTAACTGCTATCGGAGCCTGCGGATCACGGTGCGCCCCCTTTCGCGAATAGGTCCTCAGGCCGGGTAATCCGGCCAGTCCGAGGGCCTTCCTCGGAGCGCTCAGCAGGGTTTCAAACAATCAGCGCGTAAACGGAAGCCCCGCGCGCGATCAACACCGCACTACCGCTTACACCTGATAAAACGCATGCGAGCGAGACGACGCATTTGACTGTCCCGGTAGACATCACCGACCAGAAGCTCGTGCGCGCGTATGCGCACCCACTACGGACTCAGATCCTGGCGCTACTCGAGAATCGTGTGGCCAGTCCGAAGGAGATCGCGGCAGAGCTGGGGACGCCGTTAACCAACACCAGCTACCACGTGCGTCAGCTTGTCTCGCTGGGTTTCTTGGAGCTCGTACGTCGCACGCCGCGACGGGGCGCAATCGAGCACTACTACACAGCGAAGGTAAGGCCAACGATCCCGGACGACGTCTGGGCGCAACTCCCGGCGATCGTGAAACGCGCGTCTGCGGGGAGCTGGGTCCACCAGACCATCAGGGAGATCGTCGCGGCCGTTGAAGACGGAGGGTTCGACCGGGCCGACGCACATATGACCCGCACCGCCGGTCCGCTCGACGAGGAAGGGTGGGACGCTGTCGGCAAGGAACTCATGCGGGCCCTGAGGGGTATCGACAAGGCGGTTGAGGAGAGCCGGGCGCGGCTCGCAGCGCAACCTGACAGAAAGGCCCCGGACTGCACCATCGTCCTGATGCAGTTCGTTGGGCCGGAACCAAAAGCGGTATCACAAGAGGTTCCGCATTCAAATCGGCAACCCAGCGAAGCCGACCTCGCGCTCGACGAAACCGCGCCTTAGCTCAGCTCCTCAATCGATTCCGCGACTACGGCTGCTCGCGGTAGCCCGTCGTCGCCAGAGTCGTCAGTCTCGAATTCGAGCATTCCGACGACCCCGACGAGCTGGCCCGTCCCCTGTCGAGCTGTCTGGAGGAGCTTGGGTGGCACGAGCAACGTGATCGCGACGATGCCCGGCTCTCGCCGGCCACCCAGTCCGCGTCGACGGACGTCGAGTTGCATAGCCCGCCAGCCATCCGGAAGTGAAACCTTGCGACTCGAAAGTGAGGTGAGGCGTCCGGTGAGTGTCACGCTGTTCATCTTGGAGAAAGAAACGGAGTACGAGCGTCCGAAGCGGGTGAGTGTGGCCGATCCACCTGCGCTGAGCGAAACGCACGCCTAGTTCGTACAAGAGAACTCCACTTGATTAACGCAAATGGTGTAATTGGACCGTCTTTGTGCGTCGACCCCGAACACCTCATGGGTGGAACATCTGTCGTTCGGGGGGAATGCCTAGACGGATGGCTAGCTCGTGGGTACGGTCCGCGTCATTGTTTGCGGATGGTCCCTCATCATCATGCGACCAGGATTGCCTCCGAGTCCTAGTCGTCGACCCGGAGGACATCGTCGTTTGGGGGTTCAAGAGCCTCCTATTCGAAGAGCCATGGGTTGACGAGGTCGTCGGTGCTCGCGACACCACGGAGGCCCTCCGCCTACTGACCGACTTTGACCCACACCTGCTGATAATCGACCTAGAGTTGGCGGGCGACCATTCGTCGCGTTTCGGCGAACGCGTCCGGGCTCAGTCGCCTTCGACGCGGATCCTGGTGACGTCGAGCACGGGGACGCTGACTCCTTACGCCAAGGCAATCGGTGCGGATGGCGTGATACCGAAGACGTGGCGCGCTGAGGCCATCGCGGCCGCCCTTCGCACCGTCGGTCTCGGCATGAGCGTGTTCGAGATCGACTCGGACGGAGTGAACATGCTCACCGAGCGCGAGACCAGCGTCCTGATTCTGATCGCCGGCGGAGCAACCAACAAGGAAGTGGCGGCGCACCTTCACTTGTCGTCCAACACGATCAAGGATCACGTGAGGTCCCTGTATCGGAAGCTTGGTGCGCGGAACCGCGCGGAGGCGGTGGTGCGGGCGAGCGCGCTGGGACTGCTCGGCCGGGAGCGTCGCGCCAACTCCTCGGGCCGTTAGGCGTCCGCGCATGCGCTCAGCAATCTGGCATCGTTTGAGCAATGGAGCGACGCCTCATCGTCGCCGGAGAGCGGGTCGGCCTCTCGGCGATGGTTCGCGAGGAGTTCATCGCGCGGTGGGACGCCTTCAACGATCCTGAGCTGGCGGCGCTTCTCACCTGGCAGGCGGATGGGGCCTCGCCGGGGGCGTGTGGTCGGCCTCCTGTAACGCGCGAGCAACGTGAGGAGGCCTGGGACGCGGTCGCTACGTCCCACACGATCGCACCGTTCGACGTGCGAAGAGTGGAGGACGGGCGCTTTATCGGAGAGGCCTCACTCACCGGCATCAGCTGGCCTTCGGCATCGGCCGAGATCGCCGTCGCGATCCTCGATCCGCGCGATCGCCGCAGCGGATGCGGCAGCGAGACGGCGGTGCTCTTGGCCGCCTATGGGTTCGACGGGCTCGGGCTGCACCGCGTCACGCTTCGCTACCTGGCGACGAACGAGGCGGTGGTGCGCGGAATCGAGCGCGACGGCGGGGCCTTCGGGGCGCGGGTGGTAGGAGTCGAGCGCGAGGCGGAATGGGCGTACGGCGGGTGGCAGGACGCCGTGCTCGTCGAGGTCCTCGCCTCCGACTTTCCTCCGCACCCCGCCACGGCGCACCTGCGCGAGCGCACACCCGTCGCCTGAGCCGACCGCCCGGCGCGCCGTCTGCCTACAGTGCCGCTGTGGAGCCCACGCCGGAGGAGATCCGTGTCCTCGGTGCGCTGCTCGAGAAGCAGCGCGCGACGCCCGATCAGTACCCGCTCACACTGAACGCGCTTCGGCTCGCTTGCAACCAGTCCACCAACCGCGATCCGGTCGTGGACTACGACGAGCAGACGATCAAGGACGCCCTGTCGCGGCTGCGCCAGCGCGGCTGGACCCGCTACGCCAGCGGCCAGGGCAGCCGGGCCGCGAAGTACCGCCACCTGCTCGACCAGGAGCTCGGGCTGAAGCGCGAGGAGCTGGCGGTCCTGAGCGTGATGATGCTTCGCGGCCCTCAGACGCCGGGCGAGCTGAAGCAGCGCACGGAGCGCATGCATCCGTTCGGCGGGCTCGAGGAGATCGAGGACGTCCTCACCCGGCTCATCGAGCGCGAGCTCGTCGAGCGACAGCGCCGGCCGGGCCAGAAGGAGGACCGGTTCGCGCAGCTCCTCGGCGGAGCGGGGCCCGCGGCGGTCGAGCCGG
>JALZEZ010000410.1 GCA_030861775.1 Actinomycetota bacterium | reverse complement strand
GTGGCGGAGCGCCTGGCGCTGGTCGAGGCTCCCGACGCGGCCGCGGCCGTGCGGCTGGCCGACGAGCTCGCCCCCGAGCACCTCCAGCTCGCCGGCGCCGAGGCGGAGGCGCTGGCCGGGAAGGTCCGCTCGGCCGGCTGCCTGTTCGTGGGCCGCGACGCCGGCACGGCGTTCGGCGACTACGTCGCCGGCTCCAACCACGTGCTCCCGACCGGCGGTGCCGCCCGCTTCCAGAGCGCGCTCTCTGTGGCCACCTTCCGGCGCCGGATGGCGCGGGTATCGTTGCCCGCCGGCGCGGCCGCGCGGCTCGCTCCGCCCGCCGCCGCCCTTGCCCGCGCCGAGGGCTTCCCGGTCCACGGCGAGTCCATGGAGCGCCGCGCATGAGCCGCACCGCCGAGATCACCCGCACCACCCGCGAGACCGACATCGCCCTCAGGCTGGCCCTGGACGGGTCGGGCGCGGGCGAGCGCGAGACCGGCTTGGGCTTCCTCGACCACATGCTCGACGCGGTCGCCCGCCACGGCCGCCTGGACCTCGACGTGAGGGCGAACGGCGACCTCGAGACCGGCCCGCACCACACCGTCGAGGACGTGGGGATCGTGTTGGGCCAGGCGCTCGACGAGGCGCTGGCCGACCGGGCCGGGATCGCCCGCTACGGCGAGGCCGTCGTGCCCATGGACGAGTCGCGCGCGAGCGCGGCGATCGACGTCTCGGGCCGTCCGCTGGCGGTGTTCGAGGGCGACTGGCCCGCGCGGCCGGTGGGCGACCTGGAGGAGGGGCTGGCCCAGGAGATGCTGCGCGCGGTCGCGTCCACGGCCAAGCTCACCCTGCACGTGCGGATCGAGGCGTCCGGCAACGACCACCACGTGATCGAGGCGGCGTTCAAGGCGTTCGCGGTCGCGCTGCGGCGCGCCGTCGCGCTCGACCCGACCGAGACCGGCGTGCCGTCGACGAAGGGGCTGCTGTGACCCGGGTGGCGGTCGTCGACTACGGGATGGGCAACCTGCGCTCGGTCGAGAAGGCCTTCGAGCACGTGGGCGCGACGGTCGAGGTCACCGCCGGCCACGACCGCATCCGGGCCGCCGAGCGCGTGGTACTGCCGGGGGTCGGCGCGTTCCCGAAGGCGATGGAGCGGATCCGCGCGCTGGGCCTCGACGGCGTGATCGCCGAGCGGGTCGAGCAGGGCGTGCCGGTGCTCGGCATCTGCCTGGGCATGCAGCTCCTGTTCGAGTCGTCGACCGAGCTCGGCGGAGCCGAGGGGCTGGGGCTCGTGCCGGGCGGGGTGGACAGGCTTCCGTCCAACGGGCTGAAGCTGCCGCAGATCGGCTGGAACGAGGTGGCCTGGCGGGCGGACTCCCCGCTCCGCGACGGGCTCCCCGAGCGCACCGCGATGTACCACGTGCACACCTACGCCCCGCGGCCGGCGCGCGAGGAGGACGTGCTCGGCACCGCGACCTACGGCGGCGAGTTCGTGACCGCGATCGCGCGGCCGCCGGTCTTCGGCGTGCAGTTCCACCCCGAGAAGTCCGGGCCACACGGGCTGGCGCTGCTCGCCGCCTTCCTGCGCGCCGCGTGATCCTCCTGCCGGCAATCGATATCCGCGACGGCAGGGCCGTGCGGCTGGAGCGCGGCGACTTCGCGCGCGAGACCGTGTACGTGGACGACCCGCTGGAGGCGGCGCGGGCCTGGGTCGAGGCCGGCGCGCGCCAGCTCCACGTGGTGGACCTCGACGGCGCGCGCGAGGGCGAGCCGGTGAACCTCGACCACCTGCGGCGGATCGCGAGCGAGCTGTCCGTGCCGGTGCAGTACGGCGGCGGGCTGCGCTCGGTGGTGGCCGTCCGCGAGGCGCTGGCGGCGGGCGCGGCGCGGGTGGTGGTGGGCACCGCCGCCTACAGCGACCTCGAGTTCCTCGACGAGATCGTGTCCACCTGGGGCGTGCGGGTGTGCGTGGCGATCGACGTCCGCGGGGGCAACGTGTCGGTGTCCGGCTGGACCCAGACCACGCAGATGCCGGCCGATCACGTGGTCGAGCGGCTCCAGCGCAGCGGGGTGAAGCAGTTCGTCTACACCAACGTGGACCGCGACGGGATGCTCGAGGGCCCCGACCTGGACGAGGTGTGCCGGGTCGCGGGCGTGATCCGCGGCCGCTTCCTGTACTCGGGCGGGGTGGCGTCGCTGGACGACCTGCGGGCGCTGAGGGAGCTGCGGCTGGTCAACCTGGCCGGGGTGATCTCCGGCAAGGCGCTCTACGAGCGGCGCTTCACGGTGGCCGAGGGCAACGAGGCGCTGGCGGACTGATGCTGCTCAAGCGCGTGATCCCCTGCCTCGACGTGGACAAGGGCCGCGTGGTCAAGGGCACGAACTTCGTGGACATCCGCGACGCGGGCGACCCGGTCGAGCTGGCCATCCGCTACGAGGAGGCGGGCGGCGACGAGCTGGTCTTCCTCGACATCACCGCCTCGCACGAGAAGCGCGACACGATGGTCGAGCTCGCCCGCCGCACGGCCGACGACGTCTTCATCCCGTTCACGATCGGCGGCGGCATCCGCTCGGTCGAGGACGCCCAGGCGGTGCTCGACGCGGGCGCGGACAAGGTCTCCGTCAACAGCGCCGCGGTGGCGCGCCCGGAGCTGATCGGCGAGCTGGCGGAGGTGTTCGGGGCGCAGTGCGTGGTCCTGGCGATCGACGCGAAGCGAACAGACCGTTACAGGAACGTAAAAAAGGGGTCAGACCCCTTTTATGGGGTGTTCGTCAACGGCGGCCGCAAGCCGGTGGGCCGCGACGCCGTCGAGTGGGCCCGCGAGGGTGCCGAGCGCGGCGCCGGCGAGATCCTCCTCACCAGCATGGACCGCGACGGCACCGAGGACGGCTACGAGCTCGAGCTCACACGCGCGGTGGCGGACGCGGTGGACATCCCGGTGATCGCCTCGGGCGGAGCCGGGGCGCTCGACCACCTCGTCGACGCCATCGAGGAGGGGCACGCCGACGCGGTGCTGTGCGCCTCGATCTTCCACTACGGCACGTACACGGTGCGGGAGGCCAAGGAGCGCATGCGCTCGGCGGGGATCCCCGTGAGGGAGTGATGGAGCGGCTGGCCGAGCGGGTGCGGATGCTTCCCGGGATGGACGTGCTGCTCCCGGCGCTCACCGGCGTGCCGCCCGCCTACCTCGTGGGCGGCGCGGTGCGCGACCTGCTGCTCGGGCAGCGCGGGGTGGACCTCGACGTGGCCGTCGAGGGCGACGCCACCGCCACCGCCCGCGACGTGGCCGCGCGCACCGGCGGCGACGCGCTCGTGCACGAGCGCTTCGGCACGGCCACGGTGCGCGCCGGCGACCTGGTGGTGGACTTCGCCACCACGCGCAGCGAGACCTACGAGCGACCCGGCGCGCTGCCGGTCGTGGAGCCGGCGGGGCTGGACGAGGACCTC
>JALZEZ010000023.1 GCA_030861775.1 Actinomycetota bacterium | reverse complement strand
GCGCTCCTGGGCTACGACCTGCCGGAGGTCGAGGCGATGAAGGTGCCGCACCACGGCAGCGCCGACCCCGGCCTGCCGCAACTGCTCGAGCGCCTCCGGCCGCAGGTCGCGGCAATAGAGGTGGGGAAGGACAACCCGTACGGCCACCCGACCCCGTCGACCCTCGCCGCCCTCCACGCCGTCGTCCCGCACGTGCGGCGCACCGACCGCGACGGCACGGTCCGGCTGACCGTGCGCGGCGATCGCATCGACCTGAGATGATCGGCAGATGCGACGAGGGGGGATGGCGCTTCCGGCCGTGCTCGCGCTGCTCGCGGCGGCCGCGGTCCCGGTGGCGGCCCACGAGGTGCAGGACGCCGGCCCGCCCGGCGGGGTCGCCGACCCGCTCCCGAGCGGCAACGTGGCCCGCGTCGCACCCGGGCTCATCTCGAAGTCCTCCTACGACCACTGGTTCCGCGTGGCCGTGGCGGTACGCGGCAAGGGGACCCCGAAGCCGGGCACCGCCGCGCACACCAAGCTGCGCAAGCAGACGATGCGCTTCCTGATCTCGGCACGCTGGCTCGAGCTCGAGTCGCCGGAGCACGGGGTCAAGGTCTCGAAGGACCAGGTCACGCGCGCGCTGAAGCGGCAGAAGCGCGCGGCCTTCGGCACCAACGAGGCGGCCTACCGCCGCTATCTGAAGCGCACGAAGCGAACCGTGGACGACATCCGCTGGCAGATCCGCCTCTCGCTGCTGAGCCGCAAGCTCGAGCGCTACGCGGGCGACGACGCCGACGCCTTCGCCGACGCCCTGAGCCGCAAGTGGCGGGCCCGCACCGCCTGCGCCGCGGACTACATGACCGCCGAGTGCGGCTCCCAGGCCGGCTGAGCCCCGGCCGCCCGAGCCGCCGCCGGCGGACGTAGACTCGCGGCGTGGCCGCCCTCAAGCCCGCCTACCTCGTCTGCGGCGAGGACCACGCGAAGATCGACGCCTGGCGCGCCCGCGTCCGGCGCCGGGCCGAGGAGGAGAACGGCCCCGGCGGCCTCGAGGCCTTCGACGCGACCACCGATCCCCCGGAGGCGGTCGCCGCCTCCCTCGCCGCGCTCACCTTCGGCGGCGGCACGCGCTACGTGATGGTGGACGGCGTCGAGAGCTGGAAGCCCGCCGCCCTCGACACGCTCGAGCGCGAGCTGAAGGCGCCCCCGCCCGACACCGTGCTCGTCCTCGTCGCGCGCGGCAAGGCCCCCGATCGCCTGCGCGAGGCCGTCGAGAAGGCAGGCGGCGAGCTGCGCGAGTACGAGGCCCCCAAGCCGCGCGCGCTGCCGCGCTGGGTCGTCGAGCGCGCCGCCGACGAGGGCCTCCAGCTCGACCCCGACGCCGCCCGCACGCTCGTGGCGATCGTCGGCTCGAGCCAGCAGCGGCTCCAGCGCGAGGTCGAGCGCCTCGCGCTGCTCGCCCACCCGCACACGACGCTCAACGCCGAGCAGATCCGGCGCGCGGTCTCCGGCGAGGCGAGCGGCCAGGGCTACGAGCTGGCCGACGCCCTGGTGGCCGGGGACCTGGAGCAGACCCTCCGGCTCGCCGAGCGCCTGGTGGAGCAGGGCGACCGCCCCGGCCGCCTCGTCTACCCGATCCTGAGCGGCCTGCGCCGCACCCTGCGCGCGGCGGAGCTGGTGGACGCCGGCGTGTCGGAGTCGCAGCTCGCCAAGGAGCTGCGCACCCCGCCGTGGCTGGCCAAGCGCATCGCGTCCCAGGCCCGCCGGGCCGACCGCGAGCGCCTCGAGCGGGCGCTGTGCGCCTTCGCCGACCTCGAGATCAGGATGCGCAACGGCGAGTGCGTGGACGACGAGAGCGGCCTGACCCTCGCCCTGGCGAAGGCCGCGGCCTAGGGCCTGCCTAGGAGGCGCCGGCGCCGGAGCGCATCCGCGCCGCCCGGCTCTTCTTGCGCGCGCCGGTGTTCCGGTGCAGCGCGCCGCGCTTGACGGCACGATCGATCTGCGACACGAGCTCGCGGTGCTCGGTGTCGGCGCGAGCGTCGTCGCCCGCGGCGACGGCCTCCTCGAGCCGGCGGAAGTACGTCTTGATCGTGGACGTGTAGCGACGGTTCTCCAGCCGCTCACGGGCCGACCGCCGTATCCGCTTTTCTTGTGACGCAATGTTTGCCACGGCCGGAGAGACTAGCGACGGCGAGCCCGAGCGCGGGCCCGGCGGCGAGCCCGAGCCGGGCCCGCGCCGCAGCCGCCTGGCCGTAAGCACCGCCTTCTTCTCGGCCGCCACCGCCCTCTCGCGGGTCATGGGGCTGGTCCGCGAGATCTACGCGGCCAGCCTGTTCGGCGTCAAGGGCCCGATGTCGGCCTTCACGATCGCCTTCCAGGTCCCGAACCTGATCCGCGCCCTGGTCGCCGACGCCGCCCTCCAGGGCGCCTTCGTCCCCGTCTTCACCGAGCTCCTGGAGAAGGGCAAGCGCCGCGAGGCCTTCCGCGTCGCCTCGGGGCTCATCTCGCTGATCGCCCTGTCGCTGGGGGCGCTCACGCTGCTGTTCATGCTGGTGGCCCCGCTGGTCACCGACCTGGTCGCCCCCGGCTTCAAGGACGAGCCGCTCCTCCACGACCTCACGACCGGCCTCTCGCGCGTCCTCTTCCCGATCGTCCTGCTGCTGGCCGTCTCCGGCGTGATCGTGGGGATGCTCAACTCCTACGAGCGCTTCGGGGCGCCGGCCATCGCGCCGGTCCTCTGGAACCTCACGATCATCGCCGCGCTCTTCGGGCTCACGCCGCTGTTCGACCCCGAGGATCAGATCTACGCCTACGCCATCGGCGTGCTCGCCGGCACGGTCGTCCAGCTCGCCATGCCGATGCCGTGGCTGCGCGGCCTGGGCCGCTTCGAGCTCAACTTCGACTGGCGCAACGAGCACGTCATCCGCGTCCTGAAGCTGATGCTGCCGGTCACGATCGCGCTCGGCCTCATCAACTTCAGCCTCCTGATCAACTCGTTCTTCGGCACGCTCGTGCAGGAGGAGGCGCCGGCGGCGATCGACAAGGCGTTCCGCATCTACATGCTCCCCCAGGGCATCTTCAGCATCGCGATCGCCACCGTCGTGTTCCCGACGCTGGCCCGCTTCGCCGCCCGCCGCGAATACGACGACCTGCGCGCGACGATGGCCAACGGCGTCCGCCTGATCTGCCTCACGCTGATCCCGTCCGCGGCTTTCATGGCCGTGCTGGCCGAGCCCATCACGCGGGTGATCTACGAGCGCGGCGAGTTCGACCCGGCGGCCACGGAGCTGGTGGCCGAGGCGATGTTCTGGTGGGCGTTCTCGCTGCCCGCCCAGGGCGTCTCGCTGCTGCTCTCGCGCACCTACTTCTCCCTCCAGCGCCCGTGGGTCACCACCGCGCTGGCGGGGGCGAACATGGTGGTCAACGCGGTCGTCGCGCTGGCGCTGTACGAGCCGCTGGGCGTGGCCGGGATCGTGATCGGCACCGTGGCCGGCACGGTGGGGATGGCGGTGGCCCAGGCCTGGTACCTGCGGCCGGACCTCGGCGGGGTGGAGGGGGCGAGGACGCTCGCCGCGATCCTCCGCATTCTCGCCGCGTCGGCGGCGCTCGGCGCGGCCGCCTACGGCACCTGGTGGATCCTCGACGAGACCATCGGCCGCGCGCTGTGGGCCCAGACCGTCTCGGTCGGCGGCGCGATCCTCGTGGGCACGGCGATCTACGTGGTCGCGGTGCTCGCCCTGCGGATCGAGGAGGCCCGGCAGATCGTGCGGCTCTTCCGCGGGCGCTTCGGCCGGGCCTAACCTCTCCGCCCAGTGGCAGCGCCCGCGCAGAACATCCGGAACTTCTCGATCATCGCCCACATCGACCACGGGAAGTCGACGCTGGCCGACCGCATCCTCGAGGTCACCGGCGCGGTCGACCCGCGCAAGCACCGCCCGCAGCTCCTCGACCGGATGGACCTGGAGCGCGAGCGCGGGATCACGATCAAGGCCCAGGCCGTGCGCGTGGAGTACACCGCGCGCGACGGCGAGACCTACCGCCTGCACCTGATCGACACGCCGGGCCACGTGGACTTCACCTACGAGGTCTCGCGCTCGCTGGCCGCCTGCGACGGGGCGCTGCTGCTGGTCGACGCCTCCCAGGGGGTCGAGGCCCAGACGCTCGCCAACACCTACCTGGCCGTGGACGCCGGGCTGGAGCTGATCCCCGCCCTGAACAAGCTCGACCTGCCGGGCGCCGAGCCCGAGCGGGTGGCGGGGGAGATCTCCGAGCTGCTCGGCGAGCCCGCCGAGGGCGTGCTGCGGATCTCGGCCAAGACGGGGGAGGGAGTGGCGGACGTGCTGGAGTCGATCGTCGAGCGCATCCCGCCGCCCGAGGGCGACGCCGACGCCGACCCGCGCGCGCTGATCTTCGACTCCGAGTTCGACCAGTACCGCGGCGTGATCGCCTACGTGCGGGTGGTCGACGGCGAGCTGCGCAAGGGCGACGCGATCCTCGCCATGCAGACCGGCACCGAGGCGGACATCGACGACATCGGGTTCTTCGGGCCGGACATGACCCCTGCGGCCGGCCTGCGCGCGGGCGAGGTGGGCTACGTGATCACCGGCGTGAAGGACGTGTCGCAGCTCCGCGTGGGCGACACGCTGACCACGCGCGCGGGCGCGGCCACCGAGGCGCTGCCGGGCTACCGCGAGGTCAAGCCGATGGTCTTCTGCGGCCTGTTCCCGGTGGACACCGACCGCTTCGCCGACCTGCGCGACGCGCTGGAGAAGCTCGCGCTCAACGACGCCGCCCTGTCGTGGGAGCCGGAGACCAGCCAGGCGCTCGGATTCGGCTTCCGGTGCGGCTTCCTGGGCCTGCTGCACATGGACATCGTGCGCGAGCGGCTCGAGCGCGAGTACGACCTGGAGCTGCTCGCCACGACGCCGAACGTGGAGTACGAGGTGACGCTCACGAACGGCGAGGTCATGCACGTCCACTCGCCGAGCGACATGCCCGACCGGGCCGTCGTGGACGAGATCCGCGAGCCGAACATCCGGGCCACGATCCTGTGCCCGAAGGAGCACGTCGGGGCGGTGATGGACCTCTGCCAGGAGCGCCGCGGCATCCACGTGGACATGAGCTTCCTGTCCGAGGCGCGCGTGCAGATCCGCTACGACCTGCCGCTGGCCGAGATCGTGCTCGACTTCTTCGACCAGCTCAAGTCGCGCACGAAGGGCTACGCCTCGCTCGACTACGAGCTGATCGGCCTGCGCCCGGCCGACCTGGTGAAGCTCGACATCCTGCTGGCCGGCGACATGGTCGACGCCCTGTCGATGATCGTGCACAAGGACAAGGCCTACGCCGCCGGGCGCGGCCTGACCGAGCGCCTGTTCAAGCAGATCCCGCGCCAGCAGTTCGAGGTGCCGATCCAGGCCGCGATCGGGTCGAAGATCATCGCCCGCGAGTCCGTCAAGCCGGTGCGCAAGGACGTGATCGCCAAGTGCTACGGGGGCGACATCACCCGCAAGCGCAAGCTGCTCGAGAAGCAGAAGGCCGGCAAGAAGCGCATGAAGCAGGTCGGCCGGATCGAGGTGCCGCAGGAGGCGTTCCTGTCGGTGCTCCAGATCGGCGACTCGAACGACGGCGGCGGCGCCAAGCGCTAATCGCGCGTAAGCGCGGCCGCTACCATCCGGACGATGCTCTGGCAGGGGCTTCGCAGGGTCGCGCTCGCGGCCGTGTGCGCGGGGGTGCTCGCGCCGGTCGCCCATGCCGCGGATCCGCCGCCGGGCGCGGACTGGGAGAAGGCGACGATCCCGTCCACGGACGGCGTGACGCTGTACGCCGACATCCTGCGGCCCAAGGGGATCCCGAAGGACCAGAAGACCCCGGTGATCCTCTCGATCGGCCCGTACTTCAACCACTCGGGCCAGCTCGGGCCGCTGGGCCTGGCTCAGGACTCGCCGTACGACCCGATCACCGGCGGGCCCTCCGACCGCTTCTACGACTTCATCAACGGGGCCAAGGTCTTCGATCGCGGCTACACCTGGGTGCAGGTGGACCTGCGCGGGTTCGGCGGCAGCAACGGCTGCCTCGACTGGAGCGGGCCGGGCGAGCGGGCCGACGTGAAGGCCGCCGTGGAGTGGGCCGCGGAGCAGCCGTGGTCCACCGGCAAGGTGGGCATGTACGGGAAGTCGTACGACGGCGTGACGGGGATGCTCGGCATCTCCTCCCAGCCGAAGGGCCTCGCCGCGGTGATCTCGCAGGAGCCGGTCTACGACATGTACCGCTACCTGTACTCGAACCGGGTTCGCTACGTCAACGCCAGCGCCACGCCGAACCTCTACAACGCGATCGCGGCGAGCCCGGGCACCGCCGGCGACACGCTCGCCTACAACGAGGCGTCCCTCAACGACCTCTCGCGTCCCGGCTGCCCCGCCTTCAACTTCGCCGACCAGCAAGACCCGAACCACGACTCGGCCTACTGGAAGGAGCGCGACCTGATCGCCGCCGCGCGCGGCAAGAAGACGCCGTTCTTCCTCACCCAGGGCCTGCTCGAGAACAACACGAAGCCCGACGGCTCGGCCGACTACTACAACGCCCTGGCCGGTCCGAAGCGGGCCTGGTTCGGCATGTGGGACCACGTGCGCGGCAACGACAAGAACTCGCAGGGCCGCCTGGCGATGGGCCGCCCCACCTGGTTCGAGGAGGCCATGCGCTTCTACGACCGCTACGTGGCGGGCAAGCCCGACAGCGAGGCGCCGGTCTCGAAGGACCCGCCGGTGGCGCTCCAGACGAACGACGGCAAGTGGCGCAGCGAGGTCAACTGGCCGCCGCCGGACCGGGTCACGCTGACGGCCCCGCTGAAGACCGGCACCTACATCGACGACACCTACGAGGGCGGCTACAACGACGGCGCCACGCCCAACATCTGGACGTTCTCGCCGGCCTTCCCGCACGACGTGGAGCTGGCCGGCACGCCGAAGGCAACGCTCGACGTGCAGGTCGGCGCGCCCAACGCGAACCTCGTCGTGGACGTCTACGACGTGGACGAGAAGGGCATGGCGATCATCATCTCCCGCCAGGCCTACCTGCTGCCCGGCTCCGGCAAGGTCAGCTTCGACCTCTACGACCAGCACTGGAAGATGCCCGCCGGCCACCGGCTCGGCGTGATGGTGACCAGCTCCAACCAGGGCTGGTGGACGCACGTGCCGACCGGCCAGCAGGTGACGGTCAGGAGCGCCCAGCTCGCGCTGCCGTTCGTCCAGTGCCGCCGCGGTGACGCGCAGGCCATCGAGGGCGCGAGCGCGATCCGCCTCGACAACTACAAGCGCACCCAGCCGTTCCAGCTCCCCGACGCGCTGATCCGCGACAACACCGTCCCCGGCTTCCCGCTCCCCGAGCCGCTGCGGGGCTGCTCGGACGCCGAGGTCCGCGGGCTGGCCGAGTGCGTGGACAGGCGCAAGTTCACGTTCCGGATCAAGCAGCCGCGCAAGGGCCGCATCGTGCGCGCGACCGCCTACCTCGACGGCAAGAAGATCAAGACCGTGCGCGGCCGCCGCGTGACCCGGCTGACCATCGCCAAGTTCCCGAAGGGGAACCACACGCTGCGCATCGTGGCCCAGCACGCCTCGCGCAAGAAGACGATCTCGACGCGCGAGTACCGGGGCTGCCGCAAGGGCAAGCCCAGCACGATCGTCCGCTCCTAGACCCGAGCCAGGATCCGGCCCACGTAGCGGTGGCTGTCCGCGGGCAGCGCGCCGCGGTCGAACCAGGCCGCCTCGGCGATCTCGGCCGCGTTGGTCTCGATGCGGCGGTCGCCGAGCTCGGCGGCGTAGCACCAGAGCGTGTCGCGCTTGCCGTCGATGCGCTCGAACAGGTCGCCCAGGAAGCGCCACTCGGTCAGGTCGACGCCCAGCTCCTCGCGGGCCTCGCGCCGGGCGGCCTCCTGGGGGTCCTCGCGTCGCTTCACGCCGCCGCCCGGCAGCTCCCAGCGGGTGTCCGGGCCGTAGGTGTGGCGGACGAGCAGGACCTGGCCGTCGCGGGTCAGCACGCACTTCACCCCGCGCTTGGTCGGCTGGGCCACGCGCCAGTAGGCGTGGAGCACGCGGTAGCCCACCCGGTAGGTGGCGCGCATCAACGTGTCGGGAACGGCCTTCATCCGAGACCTATGATGCAGGCATGCTGTTCTTCCGCGAGAAGGCCAAGATGATCGAGCCCGAGCGGGCCCTGCCCGGCCGCTCCCAGCAGATGCCGGTGCCGGACCGCCACGACGTGCTCGGAAACCCCATGCTGCCGCCGTTCCCGGAGGGGCTCGAGCGGGCCGTGTTCGGGATGGGCTGCTTCTGGGGCGCGGAGCGGATGTTCTGGCAGGCGGAGGGGGTCTGGACCACCGCCGTGGGCTACGCCGGCGGCTACACGCCCAATCCCACCTACGAGGAGGTCTGCTCCGGCAGCACAGGGCACACCGAGGTCGTGCTCGCGGTGTTCGACCCCCAGAAGACGTCGTACGAGGAGATGCTGCGGATCTTCTGGGAGGGCCACGACCCGACCCAGGGCATGCGCCAGGGCAACGACGTCGGCACCCAGTACCGCTCGCTGATCCACTGGCACGGCGACCGCCAGCGCGAGCTGGCCGAGCGCTCGCGCGAGATGTTCGCCGAGCGCCTGCGCGAGAAGGGCTACGGCGAGATCACCACCGAGATCGGCGAGGCGGGCCACTTCTACTACGCCGAGGCCTACCACCAGCAGTACCTCCACAAGGTCCCGGACGGCTACTGCGGCCTGGGCGGGACCGGCGTGAGCTGCCCGGTCGGGCTGGCGGCCTCCTGAGCGCCGACTGGCGCGGCGGAGTCGTCTACCAGCTCTACCCGCGCTCGTTCCAGGACTCGGACGGCGACGGCGTCGGCGACCTGGCGGGGATCCGCTCGCGGCTCGACCACCTGGAGTGGCTGGGCGTGGACGCTTTCTGGCTCTCGCCGATCTACCCCTCGCCGCTCGCCGACTTTGGCTACGACGTCTCCGACTACACCGGCGTCGACCCGGTCTTCGGCACGCTCGCCGACTTCGACGCTCTGACCGAGGAGGCCCACTCGCGCGGCCTGCGCGTGCTCATGGACCTGGTTCCGTGCCACACGTCGATCGAGCACCCCTGGTTCCGCGAGCACCCCGATTGGTACATCTGGGCCGACGGCCGCGACGGGCGCCCGCCGAACAACTGGCTCGCCGCGTTCGGCGGGTCTGCGTGGACCTTCGACGAGCGCCGCGGCCGCTGGTACCTGCACTCGTTCTATCCCGAGCAGCCCGACCTGGACTGGCGCAACCCGGAGGTCGTGGCTGCCATGGGCGACGTCATCCGCTTCTGGCTCGAGCGCGGCGCCGACGGCTACCGCGTGGACGCGATCGACCGCCTGGTGAAGGACGCCCAGCTGCGCGACGACCCGCCGGCCAGTGCGCCGTTCGGGCTCCCGGTGCCCGACGACCAGGCCCACCTCGACTTCCGCCACTCGCGCAACGACCCCGACACGGGCGTCGCGCTGGCCGAGATCCGCGCCGCGGCCGGTGACGCCTTCCTCGTCGGCGAGGTCTACTTTCCGGCCCGCCACGTGGCGCCCTACCTCGAGCACCTCGACCGCTTCTTCGCCTTCGAGCTCTTCCACGCGGCCTGGGACGCGACCGCGATGCGCGCGGCGATCGCGGACTCGCTCGCGGCCGCGACCCGTGAGGGCACCGGCCCGGCCTGGGTCATGTCGAACCACGACTTCGGGCGCCTGGCCACTCGATTCGGGCGCGCCCGCGAGCGCGCGGCCGCGCTGCTGCTGCTCACGCTCCCCGGTACGGCGTTCCTCTACCAGGGCGACGAGATCGGCCTCGGCGACGGTCCGGGCGCCGACCCGCCGTTCGACCGTCACGGCCGCGACGGGTTCCGCCATCCGATGCAGTGGGACCCGTCGCCGACTGGGGGCTTCACCACCGGCCGGCCGTGGCTGCCGCCGGTCGACCCCGGCGGTCGCAACGTCGCCGCCGAGCGCGACGAGCCGGGCTCGCTGCTCACCCATTGGCGCGAGCTGATCGCGCTGCGGCGCGAGCTGCCGCCGGAGTTCGAGTGGCTCAAGGCGCCGGAGGGCGTGCTCGCCTACGCCCGCGGCGAGCGCTCGGTGTGCGTGAACATGACACGGGAGGCCGTGCGGGTCCCCCGACTGGGGGAGATCGCACCGGACGCGGGAGCCATCTTCTAGCCGGCGCGCTTCGGGCGCGCCCGCGACGGGTAGATGAAGGCGCCATGCTCGGGGGAGGGGCATGAGAGCGGTCCTCGCGGCGCTCGCCACCGCGGCGGTCGTGCTGGCCGGCGCGGGCTGCGGGTTCAGCGGCGAGGACGCCGGCGGCGGGCGCGGGGCCACGATCAAGTGGTACGTGTTCAACGAGCCCGGCGGCGCCTTCGAGCAGGCGATCGACACCTGCAACAAGCGGTCGGGCGGCAGCTACACGATCCAGTACGTCCGGCTCCCGACCGACGCGGATCAGCAGCGCGAGCTGGTCGCCCGCCGCCTGGCCGCGGAGGACACCGACATCGACATCATCGGGATGGACGTGATCTGGACCGCCGAGTTCGCGGAGGCGGGCTGGATCCTGCCGTGGGAGGGGGCGCGCGCGCAGCGGGCGGTCGAGGGCAAGTTGCGCGGCCCGCGGCGCACGGCCGAGTACCAGGATCGGCTCTGGGCCGTTCCGTTCACCTCGAACACGCAGTTCCTCTTCTACCGCAAGGACCGCGTGCCGGCCCCCCCGGAGGACTTCACCTGGGACGAGATGATCGACGCGGCCGCGGAGAAGGGGCGCGGGGTCGAGGTCCAGGCCGCGCGCTACGAGGGCTATACGGTCTGGATCAACTCGCTGATCGCGTCGGCCGGCGGGCAGATCGTGGACGAGCAGGGCAACGTGAGGGTCGACGCGACGGCCTCGCGCGCCGCCGGGATCATCCGCAAGCTGGCGACCTCGAGGGCCGCTCCCGCCGGCATGTCGAACAACAGGGAGGACCAGGCGCGGCTCGGGTTCGAGTCCGGGCGCTCGGACTACCAGGTCAACTACTCGTTCATCTACGCAAGCGCCGGCGAGCTCGACGGCTTCCAGGAGAAGATCGGCGTGGCGCGCTGGCCGCGCGTGGACAAGGCCCAGCCGAGCCGGGTCACGCTCGGCGGGATCAACCTGGGGGTGGGCGCGTTCTCCAAGAACAAGGACCTCGCCTTCGACGCGGCCGAGTGCCTGGCGCGGCCGGAGAACCAGATCGTGGCCTCGGAGAAGGGCGGGCTCGCGCCGTCGAGCGAGGCCCTCTACGACGACCCGAAGGTCAGGAAGGCGTTCCCGTTCGCCGAGATCATGCGGACCTCGATCGAGGAGGGCGTGCCGCGCCCGGTGACGCCGGCGTACAGCGACATCTCGCAGGCCATCCAGCGCACCTTCCACCCGCCCGAGTCGGTCGATCCTGACGGGATCCAGGAGTCGCTGCGCGACAAGCTGGAGAAGGCGGCCGAGGGGAAGATCTTCTGATGGAGGCCGCGACCGTGAGGGCCCCCAAGCGCGGCGCCACCGGCCGGGCGCGCGAGGAGCGCCGGCTGGCCTGGATGCTGGTCGCCCCGGCGGTGACGGTCATGCTGCTCGTGACCGGCTACCCGATCGTGTACGCGATCTACCTGTCGCTCCAGAAGTTCGACCTGCGCTTCCCGGACGACAAGGAGTTCGTCGGCCTCTCGAACTACATCGACGTGCTGACGTCGAGCATCTGGTGGACCGACGTCCTCAACACGCTGATCATCACGGTCGCCTCCGTGGCGCTCGAGCTGGTGCTCGGCATGGCCATCGCGCTGGTCATGCACCGGGCGATCTTCGGGCGCGGGCCGGTCCGGGCGGCGATCCTCATCCCGTACGGGATCGTCACCGTGGTGGCGGCGTTCGCCTGGCGCTACGCCTTCGACCCGGCCACCGGGTTCGTGCCCGGCTTCCTGTTCATCGGCGAGGACGCGAACCCGCTCGGCGACCGCGCCGGGTCGTTCGTCGTGATCGTCCTGACCGAGGTCTGGAAGACCACGCCGTTCATGGCGCTGCTGCTGCTCGCCGGCCTCGCGCTCGTGCCCGACGAGCTGCACGAGGCGGCCAAGGTCGACGGCGCGACCACGGTGCAGCGCTTCTTCAGGATCACGCTGCCGATGATGAAGCCCGCGATCGTCGTGGCGCTGCTGTTCCGGACGCTTGACGCCTTCAGGGTCTTCGACTCCGTGTTCATCCTGACCAGGGGGGCGAACGACACCGAGACGGTCTCGATACTCGGCTACAACGTGCTGATAAACCGGGTCAACCTCGGACTCGGGTCGGCGGTCTCGGTGCTGATCTTCATCGCGGTGATCCTGATCGCGGTGTTCTTCGTGAAGGTGCTGGGCGCGAGCACGGCGCAGCAGCGGGGGGAGACCTAGGCCGTGGCCACCACTGCGCGCGAGCGAGTGCTGTGGTCGATCGCGATCCTGATCGTGATCCTGTACGCGCTGATACCGGTGCTGTGGATCACGTCGCTGTCGCTGAAGCCGGCGGACCAGGTGGGGGACGGGAAGTTCATCCCGCAGGATCTGTCGCTGGACAACTACGACACGATCTTCTCCACCGACATCTTCAACGCCGCCCTGATCAACTCGCTCGGCATCGCGGGGATTGCGACGCTGATCTCGATCGTGCTGGCGTCGATGGCCGCCTATGCGCTGGCCCGGCTCGACTTCGCGGGCAAGGCGCTGATCCTGTCGGGCGCGCTGGCGGTGGCGATGTTCCCGCCGATCTCGATCGTGGGCCCGCTGTTCGACATGTGGCGCGCGACCGGGCTGTTCGACACATGGCTGGGACTGATCATCCCGTACCTGACGTTCACGCTCCCGCTCGCGATCTACACGCTGTCGGCGTTCTTCCGGGAGATCCCGTGGGAGCTCGAGCAGGCCGCGCGCGTGGACGGCGCCACCCCGTTCCAGGCCTTCCGGCGGGTGATCGTGCCGCTGGCCGCGCCGGGCGTGTTCACCTCGGCGATCCTGGTCTTCATCTTCGCCTGGAACGACTTCATCTTCGCGAACACGCTCACCTCGACCGAGGACGCGCGGACCGTGCCGGCCGCGCTCGCGTTCTTCACGGGGGGGTCCCAGTTCGAGGACCCGACGGGGTCGATCTCCGCGGCCGCGGTCGTGGTGACGATCCCGATCATCATCATGGTGCTGATCTTCCAGAGGCGCATAGTCGCGGGGCTCACCGCGGGCGCGGTGAAGGGCTAAGGAGGCTGTTGTGGCTGAGATCGTTCTGGACCACGTGACGAAGCGCTATCCGGACGGCTTCGAGGCGGTCAAGGACATGAGCCTCGCGATCGAGGACGGCGAGTTCATGATCCTGGTGGGGCCGTCGGGATGCGGGAAGTCGACCGCACTGCGGATGGTGGCCGGGCTCGAGGACATCACGGGCGGCGACCTGCGGATCGGCGACCGCGTGGTGAACGAGCTGTCGCCGAAGGACCGCGACATCTCGATGGTCTTCCAGAACTACGCGCTCTACCCGCACATGACCGTGCGCGAGAACATGGCCTTCCCGCTGAAGCTGCGCGGGATGGACAAGGCCGAGCAGGACCGGCGGGTGTCGGAGGCGGCTCGCGTCCTGGATCTGGAGCAGCACCTCGACCGCAAGCCGGCGAACCTGTCCGGCGGCCAGCGCCAGCGCGTGGCGATGGGGCGGGCGATCGTCCGCGACCCGTCCGCCTACCTGATGGACGAGCCGCTCTCGAACCTGGACGCGAAGCTGCGGGTGCAGATGCGGACCGAGGTCTCGCGCCTGCAGAAGCGGCTCGGCACGACCACGATCTACGTGACCCACGACCAGACCGAGGCGATGACGCTCGGCGACCGCGTGGCGGTGATGCGGGCGGGCGTGCTCCAGCAGGTCGGGCCGCCGATGGAGCTCTACAACCGGCCTGAGAACCTGTTCGTGGCGGGCTTCATCGGCTCGCCGGCCATGAACTTCATGACCGCGACGCTCGAAGGCGGGAGGCTGAAGCTGCCGATCGCGGACGTGCGCTTCGATCGCCGCCTGCGCGAGGGGGCCGCGGGCGCCGAGGGCCGGCAGCTCATCGCCGGCATCCGCCCGGAGAGCTTCGAGGACGCGGAGGTCGTCTCGTCCGACGTGCGCGACCGCGGCTGCACCTTCCGCGCCTCGATCGAGGTGCTGGAGTCGATGGGCTCCGAGCTGTACGCGCACTTCACGGTCGCGGGCGCCTCGGTGGAGAGCGCGGAGCTGGCCGAGCTGGCCGCGGACGCCGGCGCGGCCGACCTGCCCTCCTCCGGCGGCGAGGGTCAGATCACCGCGCGATTGTCACCCGAGTCGCGGGTGCGCGAGGGCGAGGAGGCCGAACTCTGGCTCGACGCCCCGGCGATCCACCTGTTCGACCCGCAGAGCGGGGCGCGGCTGACGGACTAGAGCTCCGGACGCAAGCGCTCGATCACGGAATCGGTCCACTCGTGGGTCCGGAGGATCAGGTAGCGCAGCGCTGAGATGCGGATGTAGGCCTCGGTCTCGGTGCCCGTGCCCAGCAGGTCGGCCTCGCGCAGCATCTCGACCACCGGCACGTACTCCTCCTCGAACCACTCCCTCGCCACCTGCTCGCGGGTCAGCGGCTCGCCGCGGTCCTGCATCAGCCGGAACCCCCACGCCTCGACGCCCTCGGCCAGGCCGGCATAGCGCCACTCGTCGCTGAGCTGGATGCGCTGGCGCGCCTCCCGTGGGAGCGGGACGCGCTCGTAGAAGAGGCGCTCGTGCCCCTTCACCGGCAGGTCCTTGAGCGTGATCCGCCTGTCCGCGCCGACCTCGGTCTGGACCTCGGTCACGTACGCGTCGATCGTGTCCAGGCCCTGAGCGCGGGCGACCGACACCCGGTGGTGCCCGTCCTTGACGAAGTGGACCTCGCCGATCCGGTAGACGTCGATCGGGGGGAACGACTCGCCCTGGCGGGCGGCGGTGGCGATCCGCTCCCAGCGGCCGCGCGTGCGGCCGGAGGTGGGGCGGAAGCCGCGGTCGAAGTCCCGGCCCCGCCCGACCGTGCCGACGATCGAATCGAGCGGTATCGACTCCAGCCCGACGTGACGTTCCCCCCGCCGCCCGAGCGCCGCGACGACCTCCTCGAACGGCAGGACGAGGTCGAAGTCGGCCGGCTCGCGCCGCAGCCTCGACGCCAGCCGCGCGAGCGCCCGCCGCCGCCGGGCGCGCGTGAAGTCGGTCTGGGCGTCGACGCGCGGGGAGCCGGTGTCGCGGAAGTTGCCGGTGCTCACGAGGCGATGATCGCAGCCTCTAGACTCAGCCCCCATCGGGGCGTGGCGCAGCCTGGTAGCGCGCACCGTTCGGGTCGGTGAGGTCCCCGGTTCAAATCCGGGCGCCCCGATTTTCACCCTCAGTGCACGATGCGGACCCGTCCTCGGACGATCTTGTGGTCGGAGACCCGCCCGGCCTTGTCCGGCGCCGGTGCCGCCGTCACTCCGGTGGCCTCGGCGTTCTCGAGCGTCCAGTCGTCCGCGTTCGCGAAGATGAAGTCGATCCTGCGGGTCAGCGCACCGTCGTTCTCGTACTCGAACGTCAGCCCGCCGCAGCGACACCGCGGTATGAAGTCGTAGGTCGAGTTCGGGTCCCACTGACCCACCTCCTCGAACTTCCCGTGGGCGCGGCCGCCGAAGATCGTGTCGTGGTACAGGTGGTCCATCTTCGAGTAGTTGCAGTCCTCGTCGCCGCCTCCGGCGGTCGGCTCGCGGTTGAAGTCACCCATCAGGATGACCTCCTCCTGGTCATTGACCATGTTGTTCACGGTGTCCGCGACCTCGCGGATCTGGGTGTTCTGCTTGGAGTGGTCCAAACACGTGTCCGTGTCCGGAGTCCAGCTGTTGAGGTGGGCGATGTGCGTGTTGCACGCCTTCACGTTCTTCGCCAGGCTCAGCGTGATGCACATCAGCTTCCGCGTCTCGCCGCCGTCGCTGGTGTACGACAGCGACCAGCGCTGCGCGCTGCCGGCGACCATCTCGTGGGAGAGGAGGGCCATGCCGTAGTCGTGCTCCTCGCCACCCTGCTCGCAGAGGTCGGGATCGGAGGCGTGCGGATCGCCGTGCTTGAAGGTCGCAAACTCGCCGTCCCACCCCTTGGCCGGCTCGGCCTCCCTGAGCTCTGCGAGCAGCGCGAGGAACTGGTTGCGGCACATCTCGTTGATGCTCGCAGCGACGGGCCGGTCGGCGTCGCCGGTCAGCGATGCCTTCAGTGACATCACCGGATCGTTCGAGTCGTCGGTCGTGTCGTTGCCGGTGTGGATCGTGTTGCCGGCCATGTTGAACTGGAAGAGCTTGTATTCGTGATCGGCCTGCGCCTGTCCGGCGGGCAGGAGCAGAAGACCGGCGAGGGTGAACAGCGACGCAAACAGCGTCCGGGCACGCCTGCTGGTGGCGTGAGCGAGCATGAGCACGCACCTCCTCCTGACGCCTGGTGGTGCCCTCCAGGCGGTCGCTACGGCTCTACTCGAAGCCTCCCCGGACGGGTCGGCGATAAACGCCCCGCTTGGGGTGTAGCACAAATCATGCTACGCTAGCCGAGTGCCCCGCTCGATCCACGTCCGCCTCGACGACAGCTCGCTCGCCGCGCTCCGCGTCGTGACCGAAAGCGGCATTACCGATTCCGAGGCGGTACGCACGGCGCTCCGGGAAGCGGCCTACAGGCGTCGCACTCGATCCGCGATAGCCGACGAGGTTCGCCGGCTGGCGGCGGACGCCGACGATCGCGAGGAGATGCGAATCGTTCGCGAGCAGATGGCGGAGCTGGCGCCGGAGCCACCCGACTGACGTGGTTCGCGGCGAGGTCTTTCGCCTTCGGTCGCCCCGTGAAGCACGTGGGCGTGAGCAGCGCGGCGCGCGGTACGCCGTGGTCGTCCAGGCGGATGAGCTCATCGGCCTGAGCACGGTCCTGATGGCTCCGACCTCGACGGTCGCTCGCCCGGCGAGCTTCCGCCCGAGGATCGAGGTAGGCGGGAAGGAGACCCGCGTCCTCGTCGAGCAGACGACAGTCGTCGATCCTCAGCGCCTCGGGCGGTCGGCGGGCCGGCTCGAGGGGGCTGAGATGCGCGCGGTGGACGAGGCGCTCCTTCTCGTGCTCGGGCTCTGAACACCAACGACCGACTGCCGCCCCCGGGCGCCGGCAGCCGGCCGGCCGGGGGGACGGTCGGTCAGCCGGCCGGGCTCGGTTGCGGGCGCGACGCGTCGGGACCGCTGACGCCCGGTGTGGAGCGCGGCCCCGGCCCGAGGGCTGACGCGAATGGGGCGGCTAAGCTCTCCGTACGGGCGCTGGTTCTATCGACTCTCTTTCCCGGTGGCCCGCCACCTCACAGAGGGTCGATCAGGAGGTTCACCATGTCAACGTCCACCCGGCGCCCGCCGCCCCTCAGCTCGTATTCGGTCTACCCGCTCGAGGCGCTCGACGGCGTCCTCGCCTACGTCGCGCTCCACGGCGAGACCGTCGGCTTCTGCTTCGGCGCCGACGAGCGCGCCGCCGCCGAGGCCGTCACGGCCCACCTGACGCAGCCCGTCGCCCAGATGCAATGGGCATCGAGCACGGAGTAGCCCGACGGCTCCAGGAGCTGCGCGCCTACGG
>JALZEZ010000149.1 GCA_030861775.1 Actinomycetota bacterium | reverse complement strand
GGGCGGACCTCTGCGAGGAGGCCCAGATCGAGGCCGCCTTCGGTCGTGCCGAGGAGCAGTTCGGGCCGATCGCGGTGCTGGTCAACAACGCCGGCGCGCGCGCCGACGGCCTGGCCGTCGGCCTGAGCGACTCCGACTGGCAGACGGTCGTGGACGTGAACCTGACCGCCGCCTTCCGGTGCGCGCGCCGTGTGCTCCGCTCCATGGTCCGCGCCCGCTTCGGCCGGATCGTGAACGTCTCGTCGGTGATCGCCATGAAGGCCAATCCCGGCCAGGCCAACTACGCGGCGTCGAAAGCCGGGCTGATCGCGATGACTCGCACCATGGCTGTCGAGGTCGCGCACCGGAACGTGACGGTGAACGCCGTGGCGCCCGGACTGGTGCCGACGCGGATGACCACCGACGTCACCGACGGGTTGATCGGCCTGATCCCCGCTCGCCGGGCCGGGACGCCGGACGAGATCGCCGCGTGCATCGCGTTCCTGGCCTCGCCGGAGGCGAGCTACGTGACCGGAACCACCTTGGTCGTCGACGGCGGCCTTGCCGCCTGAGGAGGAGGAGAAGTGCAGAAGACACATACCCGCGAGGAGATCGAGGCCGGCATCTTCGATGCCATCGCGACGTTCGGCCCGGACCGCGAGAGCGTGACCCGGGACGCGACGTTCGAGACGCTGGACGTGGACTCGCTCGACCTGGTCGAGCTCGCGCAGATCGTCGAGGAGGACTTCGGCATCCGCGTCGAGACCTCGGACTTCAAGGACATCGTGACGGTCGGCCAGGCGGTCGACGCGGTGCTGGCGAAGGTCGCGGCGACCGAGGCACCCGCGTGACATGCCGCGCGTGAGCGTCAGGGCGGTCGTTCCCGGCGGCGACCCCGGCGAGGTGTTCGACCACGTCGCCGACTTCGAGCGCTATCCGGAGGTGGCCAGCAACGTGATCGACTGCACGGTCACGCGCAACGGCGAGACGGCCGAGTCGAGCTGGCGGGTCACGTTCCGCAACGGGATCCTCCGGTGGTCCGAGCGGGACGTGATCGACCGCGCCAACCAGCGGATCGGGTTCGAGCAGACCGACGGCGACCTCGCCCTGTTCGAGGGCGAGTGGCGGGTGCACGAGGCCGGTGAGGGCTCGCTGGTGGAGTTCGTCGCGGACTTCGACCTCGGCATCCCGACCCTCGCGTCGATGCTCGACCCGGTGGCGGCGCGGACCCTCGCCAGCAACATGCGCGAGCTGATCGTGGGGTTCGCGCGCGCCGCCGGGGCCGGCCAACCGAACTTCGAGGAGGAGGCCATCGATGGATAGTCACAACCTGTTCGACACGCCGGCGACGTACCGCGCGCACCGGGCCGAGTACCTGGTGGGCCTGGCCGTCGCCGTCGTCCTGCTGGCGATCCACATCGAGGACGTGCGGATCCTGCCGGCGATCGCGCTCTTCTACTACAACGACGTGTTCGGCTACATCCCGGGCGCGATCGCGTTCCGGCGCAGCAGGGACGGCCGGATCTCGAAGAACTACTACCGGCTCTACAACGTGATGCACTCGATCGTCACGTCGGCCGTGGTGCTGGGGCTGTACGCGCTGATCGCGGGCCCGGAGTGGGCGATGGTCGCCCAGGCCGTGCACGTCTGCGTCGACCGCGCGGTGTTCGGGAACTTCCTGAAGCCTTACAGCGTCTCGTTCGAGCCGCGCACGCACCCGGTCTACGCGGTCGTGAAGCCGCTGCTCGAGCGCCCGGTGGAGGAGGACGAGGCCGCCGAGCTGCTGGCCGGGCGAGCCGCCGGGGACGTGGCCGAGGAGCGGGCTCCGCGCCTCACGCCGGCGCAGCCGGTCGCATGACGGTCGCCGACCGCCCGGTCGCCGCGAACGGGTGCGTGCCGCCCGAGGACTGGCCGGCGCTCGCGCTCCTCACGGTCCACGGCGACCACTCGAGCGGCTTCCTCACGTTCAACCGGGAGATGCGCCACTTCCGGTCGGCGGGCTGCGAGGGACTCGTGGCCTACCGGCCGATGGGGCGGCGGCACCTGGTCCAGCTCTGCGGGCCGATAAGCGCCCCGGAGCACCGGGAGGCCGTGCTGGACGAGTTCCTCGAGTGGGCCGCGGCGCAGCGCCGCCGGGTGGCGGCCGTCCAGCTCCGGCCCGTCGACGCCGGGCTGTACGCCCGCCGCGGCTTCTCGGTCAACCAGCTCGGCTGCTCGTACAGCATCGACCTCGAGCGGTTCTCGCTGCGCGGGACGCGGTTCATGAAGGTCCGCAACAAGATCGCCCGCGCGCGCCGGTTGGGCGTCACGGTCGAGGAGGTGCCGGACGGCGACAGCGCGCCGGAGCTCGACGCGATCGACGCGGACTGGCTGCGCGGCAAGGGTCGCCACGCCAACGAGCTGGAGTTCCTGATCGGCGAGCGCGGCGGGCGCGGGGCGTCGCAGCGGCGCATCTTCCTGGCCCGCCTGGACGGCCGGCCGCTCGCCTACGTGACCTACTCGCCCGTGTTCGGCAGCGAGGCGCCCGGCTGGCTGTACGACCTGACCCGGCGGACTCGCGACGCGCCGCCGGGGATCATCGAGCTGCTCTTCGTCTCGGCCCTTGAGCGCGTCCGGGACGAGGGAGTGCGCTGGCTCCACCTCGGGCTCACCCCGTTCGTGGGGCTCGACGGCCGTCACCGGGTCGCGTCCGCGGAGAGCCGGGTCGTGAGCGCGTTCCTGCACCAGCTCGCGGAGCGCGGCCGGCTGCTCTACTCGGCCCGCACCCAGGAGGCGGCCAAGCTCAAGTGGGCCCCGCATCGGATCGAGCCGGAGTACGTGGCCTTCCAGCGCGGCCCCAGCCTGAGCGCGGTCGTCGGGTTGATGCGGCTGACGCGCAGCCTGCCGTTCTAGCTCGGCCGCCAGTCGGGCTCGCACACGAAGCCGAGCGTGTCCTCGACCAGCGTGCCGCCGCGCCGCCGCAGCCGCCTGATCGCGGACGCCAGCGACGGGCCCTTCGAGCCGTTCATGGCCTCGGCCAGGGTCGAGAGCAGCATCACCTCGACGGCCGCGGCCTCGTACCAGTCCACGTGCTTGGTGTAGCCGCAGATGGCGGCGGCACCGGTGCGCTCGCGGAGCGCGCGGATCCGGTTCCTGGTCACGCTCAGGCTGCCGCAGCTCCCGAGGTAGAGCACCTTCCCGCTGAGGTCGATGGGCGCCGCGGCGGCCCCGTTCGCCCCGTTCGAGCGCGACACCAGCCGCTCGAGCTCAATGTCCTCGTTCCCGACGAAGACCTTGCCGCGCTGGCCGTGCAGGGCCAGGTAGGCCACCTGGTAGCTCTTCAACTCCGAGAACCGCCCGAGGTACAGCTCCAGCTCGGTCGCGGTCAGGACGCGCTGCCGGATGACGCGCGCCCCCCGATGGGCGTCGAGGAAGTCGAGCAGGGGCGCGACGCTGTCCTGCGAGCGCAGGTCAGCCGACCAGTTCTCGATGCAGAAGATTCCCCCCGGCATGCAGTGAGCGGAGGGGAGAGGACTCGAACCCCTGACGCGAGACGCAGCCCCGCGTAGCGGCCGCTGACGCGGCGCGCTGCATTACCAGCTCTGCCACCCCTCCTCGAGTGGAATGATAGTTAAACATAGTGGAGATTTCTACTATGAATTTAAATATGTGCACATTTAACTGTTAACGCGGTACTCTGTGCACAGTGCAGCGCGCGGGCCTGATCGTCGGCAATCCAGCGGCGCGGGGCGTCTCGGACGAGCTTCTGAGGGAGGTGGGGCGCCGGGCCGGCGCATCCCTCGACCGCGTCCTCCTCCAGCGGACCACGCGACCGGGCGAGGCGGTCGAGCTGGTCGCCGACGCCATCCGCGACATCGCTCCCAGCGCCCTGGAGCTGACGACCGTGATCGCGGTCGGGGGCGACGGCACGGTGCGCGAGGTGGCGTAGGGGATCGCGCGCGGGCTGGGCCGCTGGCCGCCGGGGGACCGCGACGCCGCCGACGGGACGCCGGGGCTGTTCGTCGTGCCCGCCGGCTCCGGCAACTCGGCGTACGGCGCGATCTGGGGCGAGGACGACTGGCCCGAGCTCCTGCCCCGCGCCGCCGCGGGGACGCCCGGCCGGCGGCTCGACCTGCTGCGCCTGGTCGAGAGCGACGAGGCCACCCTGCTGGGCGTGAACGCAGGCCTCGGCGGCGAGGTCGCGCGGCAGCTCCAGGGGGTCGAGGGCGTCGACGACGCCAAGCGCTGGGAGGCGATCGGGCGCGCGCTCGCCGACCGCCGCCCGTTCCCGGGGCGCGTGGTCGCGGACGGCGAGACCGTGTACGAGGGGCTCGTCACGCAGGTCACGATCGGCGGGGTCCAGCGCTTCCTGGGCGGTGGCTTCGCGTTCCTGCCGCGCTCCAGCCTCTACGACGGGCTGCTCGACGTCTGCGTGATCACCGACCTGGACGACGCGGCGCTCGGGGAGCTGGCCGAGCTCATGCCCTCGGGCCGGCACCTGGGCCACCCGAGCGTGCGCTACGCCCAGGCGCGCGCGATGTGCCTGGAGCGCCTGGACGGCGCGGCCCTCGACGCCGAGCACGACGGCGACCCGATGAGCGCCGGGCGGACCATCACGGTGGAGGTCGTGCCGGGGGCCGTGTCCGTGGGCGGCTACTCGGGGAACGGGGCCTTCGCGCGGCGCTTGTCGGACTGAATCCGCCGCCCGTACCAGCCGGCGCGCGACATGGGGACGGCCCCGGCGTGGGCCCGCATCTTGGGGCGGAAGACGCTCTTGAAGCCGAGCCGCGGATGCCGCTCGAGGATCTCGTCCACCAGCCGCGGCGAGAGGTCCCAGTGCCGCATGCCGACGACGTCGAGCTTCGAGCCGATGTGGAGGAGGTAGGCCTCCGGCGTCTCGCGGGCCGCGATCCACATGTTGATGTGGCGGGTCATGGCGTCGCAGGCGCGCTCCCGGCGGTCCGGGTCCCAGCCGGCCTTGGACGTGACGTCGTCGAGGATCTCGGCGGCGGTGAGCGAGAAGCAGCGCTGGCGGACCGCCAGGTTGGAGTCGGCCAGGCTCAGGTCGTGCACGAGCGAGGTCACGAGCAGCATCTCCTCGTCGAAGTCCAGCCCGTCGTAGCGCCCGATGACCCAGCCGAACAGGTAGGTCCGGAAGCAGTGCTCGACCCAGACGGGCTCCAGGCGCTCGCTGAGGAGCTCCTCGGCCAGCCGGCCGGCCTTGGTCCGCGGCATGTGCACGTCGGTCAGGGCGTAGTCCGCCCGCGGGCGGCGCCGGCGGCCGAACCGGGCCCCGATCACGGTCGGGGTCCGGTGGGCGACGTAGCGGAGGCACTGCCGGAGCATCTCCAGCTCCTCCCGGCGCGTGGACAGCAGCCCCTCGCTCTCCCGAGCCCACTGGATCGACCCCACCTGCGCCGCACTCACTGTACTCGCACCTTTCACCTCATCAGTTCAGTTCACCAGTATCTATCTCTTTCTACATTAACCACTTAATTCAGATAAGGTACACTGTGAGTCACACAGTGGCGCACGCTGCTTACAGGGGGAGAGGCTGATGTCACGCAGCCCCGCACTCGGGGCCACGCACGAGGTGGACACTGCGATGGGCCGCATCCGCTACCGCGACACCGGCGGGGCGGGTGAGCCGATCGTCTTCGTGCACGGGCTGTTCGTGAACGGCGACCTGTGGCGGAAGGCCGTCCCGCTGCTGGAGGCGCGCCACCGCTGCATCGCCCCGGACTGGCCGCTCGGCTCGCACGAGCTCGGGATGGACCCGGGCGCCGACCTGTCGCTGCCCGGCCTGGCGGCGCTGGTCGACGCCTTCCTGGCCGCGCTCGACCTGGAGTCGGTGACCCTGGTCGGCAACGACACCGGCGGGGCCATCACGCAGCTCGTGCTGCTGAACCACCCGGAGCGGGTGGCCCGCGCGGTGATAACCCCGTGCGACGCATTCGACAACTTCCCCCCGAAGGTCCTGCTCCATCTGAAGTGGCTGGGCCGCTTCAGGGCCATGACCTGGACGATGGGGCAGGCGCTGCGGCTGCGCCTCGTACAGCGGCTGCCGCTGGCCTTCGGCTGGGCGACCATCCGGCCGATCGACCGCGAGGCAGCGGATTCCTACGGCGCCCCGACGCGCACCTCCGCCGCGGTCCGGCGCGACTTCGCCGCGGCGGCCAGGGCGATCGACAAGCGGCACACCCAGGAGGCGGCCGCGCAGCTGGACCGGGTACGCGTGCCCGTCCTCGTCGCCTGGTCGCGCCACGACCGGCTGTTCCCGATGGCCCACGGGCGGCGGTTGGCCGAGCTGATCCCGGGAGCGTCCTTCACCGTCGTCGAGGACAGCGGTGCGTTCGTGCCCGAGGACCAGCCGGCGCTGCTCGCGAACGCCATCACCGACTTCGTCACCGAGCGCCAGACGGCGGCCAACTAGCAAGGAGCCCTGCGATGACCGACGGCACACAGCCCGCGACCGAGACCGCCGCCACGAACGGCTCGGACCTACCCGAGGACCTCATGGAGCTGGCGGTCGCGTTCCTCGGAGGCGTCGACGACCCCTACCCCTACTACGCGAGGCTGCGCACCGAGGCGCCGCGCTTCCGGATCCCCGAGGGCCCGTCGGTCCTGACCCGCCGGGCGGACGTCGCGTCCGTGCTCCGCGACCCGCGCATGGGGCTGATGTACGTGGAGAAGCAGAAGCAGATGTGGGGGGAGGAGCTCTGGGAGGCGAGCCGGCTGCTCCAGAGCAAGCAGAACTGGATGTTCTTCAAGGACCCGCCGGAGCACACCCGGATGCGCGGTCTGCTGAAGAGCGTCTTCTCGCCGGAGACGATGGCCGGGATGGCCCCGACGATCGAGCGCCTCGTGGACGAGCGCCTCGACATGGTCCTCGAGATGGGCGAGTTCGACATGGTCAACGACTTCTCGCACCACATCACGGTCGACAGCATCGGCGAGCTGTTCGGCGTGCCCTACGAGGGCCGCCACCACTTCTCGGACTGGGCGGTCCTGTTCGACGCCGTGCCCGGGCTCGACACCTGGGACCGGGCCGAGGAGCTGGTCGCGCAGTACGAGGACTACTTCGGCGAGCTGGTCCCCCACAAGCGTGAGAATCCGGGCGACGACCTCATCAGCCGCCTCCTGGCGGTGGAGCAGGACGGCGACCGCCTGACCCTGGACGAGGTGGTGGTCCTCTCGTTCTCGGTGTTCGGCGCGGGCTTCGACACCACCCAGCACGCGATCGGGAACGCCGTGCACTCGCTGCTCCAGAATCCGGACCAGCTCCAGCTCCTGCGCGACGAGCCGGGGCTCATGCGCAACGCGATCGACGAGCTGCTGCGCTACGACGGCTCGGTGATGTTCACCGAGCGGACCGCGCTGGAGCCGCTCGACCTGGACGACGAGCACTACGACCGCGGCCACACGTTCTACTTCGGGCTGGGGGCCGCCAACCGCGACCCCGAGGCCTTCGAGCGGCCGGACGACCTCGACCTGCGGCGCGAGAAGCCGCAACCGCTCACGCTCGGCGGCGGCATCCACTTCTGCATCGGGGCGGCGCTCGGCCGCCTCGAGATGCAGATCGCGCTGACCAAGGTGTTGGAACGGGCGCCGAAGCTCGAGCTGGCCGGCGATCCGAGGTGGAAGAAGTCGGTGGTCATCCGGGGCCTCGAAGCGCTCCCCGTCAGCGCGTGACGGCCACCGCGGTACCGCTCAGGGACGACCCGGCCGTCGGCCGGCCGCCGATCCAAAGC
>JALZEZ010000148.1 GCA_030861775.1 Actinomycetota bacterium | reverse complement strand
CCACCGGAGCGCCCGGCACGACGACCGGTGCCCTCGGCACCCCGACCGCCGCCCCGGCGACAGGGGCGCCCGCGACGGGCACCACCGCCCCCGCCGCCACGACGACGCCCTAGCCCCATGACCGCCGCCGCCCCCGCCACCCCCTAGCCCATGAGGCTGCTCGAGCGCCGCATCGGGCTGCTGTTCGCACTCTTCCTAGGACTCCTCGTACTGGCCGGCTTCCGCGCCACCTGGCTCGTCGCCTTCCAGGGCGACGACCTCCGCGGCCGCGCCGCCGAGCAGCAGGTGCAGGAGCTCGTCGTGCCCGCCCGCCGCGGCGCGATCACCGACCGCAACGGCCGCGAGCTGGCCGTGACCGAGGACGCCGCCACGGTCTCCGCCAACCCCAAGCAGGTCACGAACCCCGGCGTCGCGGCCCACCGCCTCAGCGCCGCCCTCAAGCTCCCGCTCGACGACCTCCTCCGCAAGCTGAGCGACCGCCGCGCGGGCTTCGTCTACCTCGCCCGCAAGGTCGACGCCGCCAAGGGGGACGCCGTCCGCAAGCTCGAGCTGCCCGGCATCAGCGTCACCACCGAGCACCGCCGCCGCTACCCCCACGGCAAGCTCGCCAGCCAGCTCGTCGGCAGCGTGGGCACCGACGGGTACGGCCTCGCCGGCATCGAGCAGTCGCTCGAGAAGCGCCTCCACGGCAGCGACGGCAAGCGCCGCATCGTCAGCGACGCGCTCGGCGACCCGGTCAGCATCGTCGACCTCGAGCAGGCCCGGCCGGGCCAGGACGTCCGCCTGACGATCGACTCCGCCATCCAGGAGCGGGTCGAGTCCGTGCTCGACGGCGTGGGCCGCACCTTCCAGCCCAAGGGCGCCACCGCCCTCGTCCTCGACCCCCGCAACGGCGAGATCCTCTCGCTCGCCAACTGGCCGCCCGTGAACGCCGACCGCTTCGGCGACGCCCCCGCCTACGCCCGCCAGAACCGCGCCGTCGGCGCCAGCTACGAGCCCGGCTCCACCTTCAAGCCGTTCACGGTCGCCGGCGCCATGTCCGAGAAGCTCGTCAACCCGAGCACGCTCTTCCACCTCGGCCCGACGATCCAGGTGGCGGATCGCGTGATCAAGGAGTCGCACGGGGGCGGGGGCGGGACGCTGACGACCGCCGACGTCCTGGCCCAGTCCTCGAACGTCGGCACGGTCACGATCGGCCTGCGGCTCGGCGGCAAGCGCTTCGACCGCTGGGTCCGCCGCTTCGGCTTCGGCGGCTCCACCGGCGTGGACATCCCCGGCGAGGCCAGCGGCATCGTCCCCAAGCCCGAGCAGTACTCCGGCTCGTCGATGGGCAACCTGCCGATCGGCCAGGGCCTGGCCGTCACGCCGATGCAGATGGCCGCGGGCTACGAGGCGATCGCCAACCGCGGTGTGATCCACCCCCCGCACGTGATCCAGGGCGAGGGCGGCAAGCCCCGCCGCGTGGTCTCCACGCGCGTGGCCAACCAGGTCTCGCGCATGCTCGAGGGCGTGCTCGGCGCGGGCGGCACCGCGCAGGAGGCGAAGATCGACGGCTACGTGCTGGCCGGCAAGACCGGCACCGCCGAGAAGGCCGAGAACGGCGGCTACTCGAAGACCAAGTACGTCGCGTCGTTCATCGGATACGCGCCCGCGCGCAAGCCGCGCCTGCTGGTCGCGGTCATGGTGGACGAGCCGAAGGGTCAGATCTATGGCGGCCAGGTGGCCGCGCCGGCCTTCCAGAAGATCGCCTCGTTCGCGCTGCCCTACCTGCGCATCCCGCCGGGATGAGCGGCCGGGCCCAGGGCTAGACTCGCCGCCGACCCGTGACCCTTCGTGACCTGATCGGGGAGGGCGCCCCCGCAGTCGAGATCTCGGGCCTGGCCTATTCGAGCGGGAGCGTCGAGCCCGGACACCTCTTCTTCTGCGTGCGCGGCTTCAAGGCCGACGGGCACGACTACGCGCCCGACGCCGTCAAGCGCGGCGCCGCCGCGCTCGTGACCGAGCGCCCGCTCGACCTCGGCGTCCCCGAGGTACACGTGGACGACGCCCGCGCCGCCATGGGACCGATCGCCGCCCGCTTCCACGGCGACCCCACGGCGAGCCTGCGCGTGGTCGGCGTGACCGGCACCAACGGCAAGACCACCACCACCTACTTGATCCGCGCCATCCTCGAGGCGGCCGGCATCCGCACCGGGCTGCTCGGCACGGTCACCTCGATCGTGGGCGGCCGCGCCGAGCCGGTCGAGCGCACCACCCCCGAGGCGATCGACCTCCAGCGCAACTTCCGCCGCATGCTCGACGAGGGCGACGAGGCCTGCGTGATGGAGGTCTCCTCGCACGCCCTCGAGCTGCGCCGCACCGACGGCATCCGCTTCGCCTCGCGCGTGTTCACCAACCTCACCCAGGACCACCTCGACTTCCACCCGGACATGGAGGCCTACTTCCTGGCCAAGCGCCGCCTGTTCGACGGCCCGGGCCCGGCGATCGTCAACACGGACGACGGGTACGGCCGCCGTCTGGCGGAGGAGCTCGGCGACGGCGCCACCACCTACGCCATCGACCGCGACGCCGACTACCGCGCGCTCGAGGTCGAGTTCGACCCCGGCGGATCGACCTTCACGGCCGCGACCCCCGACGGCCACGTGCGGATCGCCACCCGCCTCCCTGGCCTCTTCAACGTGCAGAACGCCCTGGCCGCGCTCGCCGCGGCCCGCTCGCTCGGCGTGGCCCTGGAGCCCGCCGCCGAGGCGCTGGCGAGCGCCGATCGCGTGCCCGGCCGCTTCGAGCCGGTGGACGAGGGGCAGTCGTTCACCGTGCTGGTGGACTACGCGCACACGCCCGACTCGCTCGACAACGTGTTGCGCGCCGCGCGCCAGCTCACGAGCGGTCGCCTGCACGTGGTGTTCGGCGCCGGCGGTGACCGCGACCGCACCAAGCGCCCCCAGATGGGCGAGGTGGCGACCCGGCTGGCCGACCGGGTGATCGTGACCTCCGACAACCCGCGCTCCGAGGACCCCGAGGCGATCGTGGACGAGATCCTCGCCGGGGCCGGCCCGGATGTGGAGCGCGAGGTGGACCGCCGCCGCGCGATCGAGCTGGCGATGTCCACCGCCGAGCCGGGCGACGTGGTGGTCGTGGCGGGCAAGGGGCACGAGCAGGGCCAGGAGTTCGCGAACGGGCGCAAGGAGCCGTTCGACGACGTGACCGTCGCGCGCGAGGCGCTGCGCGCGGCGCGGGGGGCCCCGCACTGATGGCGGCCGCGCGCCGGAGGCGGCGCTGATGCTCGGCGAGATCCTGATCGCGGGCATCGCCTCGCTGCTGATCTGCGTCTTCCTCGGCCCGAAGTTCATCGACTTCCTGCGCGCGCGCGAGTTCGGGCAGCACATCCGCGAGGAGGGCCCGGCGGCGCACCACCAGAAGGCCGGCACGCCCACGATGGGCGGCCTCGTCCTGTTCCTCGCCGTGGCGGTCCCGTTCCTGATCCTCAGCGACTACGACGAGGCGAGCATGGCCGTCTTCGGCACCGCCATCGCCTGCGCGTTCCTGGGCTTCCTCGACGACTGGACCAAGATCTCGCAGAAGCGCTCGCTCGGCCTGTCCGCCCGCTGGAAGCTCGGCGTCCAGGCGCTGATCGCGATCGCGCTCTGGTACGTGGCCACCCGCGGCGTGGGCCTCGACGACGAGCTCGTGACCCGCATCTTCGACGCCGAGATCGACCTCGGCTACTTCTACCCCGTGCTGATCTTCTTCGTGCTCGCCGGCGCGAGCAACGGGGTCAACCTGACCGACGGCCTCGACGGCCTGGCCGCCGGCTGCGCCGCGATCGTGCTGCTCGCCTACACGGCGATGACGCTCTCCACCGGCGACCCCGACATCCAGAAGCTCTCGCTCCTGTGCGCCTGCCTGGTGGGCGCGGCGGTGGGGTTCCTGTGGTTCAACTCGTTCCCCGCGGCGATCTTCATGGGCGACACCGGCTCGCTCGGCCTGGGCGGGGCCATCGCCGCGATGGCGGTCATGACCCAGACCGAGGTGCTGCTGCTGATCATCGGCGGCATATTCGTGATCGAGGCTCTGTCGGTCGCGATCCAGGTGTTCTCCTTCCAGCGCTTCCGCAAGCGCGTGTTCCTGATGGCGCCGGTTCACCACCACTTCGAGCTGATGGCGTGGTCGGAGACCAAGATCATCCTGCGCTTCTGGATCGTGGCGGCGATCTGCTCGGCGATCGGCTTCACGCTGTACCAGCAGTCGATCTCGTGAGGCGCGCACCGCCCCCCGACCGGGGGTTCATCCGCCCGGATGCAGCGCGCTGCTGCGAGGATGCGCCGGGCCGTGGACGTCGCCGAGCTCATACCCGGGGCGGCCGCCGTAGCCGGCGTGCTGATCGCCTGGCGGAGCCTGCGAACGATCGCCCGCGCCCGGCGCTTCGACTCGTTCACGTCGTTCTCGGAGGCCTGGGAGGCGCGGCGCGAGGACCGCGACTGGATCCGCGACCACTTCGAGTTCGACCCGGAGGCGGAGATCGACGACGACACCCGGATCCGGCTGCGGCGGGTGGTCAACCACTTCCATGTCGTGGCCCTCGAGCTCGAGAACGGACTGATCCGCGGGCAGGACGTGTTCCCGCTCTGCTACGTCGAGATCCTGCGCGTGATGCACCGGCTGACCCCCTGGATCGAGCACCAGCAGGCCCACGGGCACGAGCGCTACGGTCTCCGCGTCCTCCGGCTCGGCGACCGGGCGCGCCGCTACCACGACTCCGACCCGGCGCGGCGCCGCACGAAGGTCAGGCTCGGCCTGGAGGGCAGGCGCAGCGTGATCTACGAGACCCGCGAGCCCTCCGGCCCGGCGGGCCACGCGCGTCGGCTGGGCTGGTGGATGCGCCGCCTCGCCAAGTCGTATTGACCCCGGCCGGCGAGGGCACGGCTTGAGCGCGCCGGACCTCAGCGACCTCACCGGGCGGCGTGTGCTGATCCTGGGCCTCGGCCGCAACCAGGGCGGAGCGGGTGTCGCCAGGTGGGCGGCGGAGCGCGGGGCCGCGCTGCGCGTCACGGATCTTCGCGACGAGCGCGCGCTGCGCCCGTCGCTCGACGCCCTCACGGACGTCGAGGTCGAGGAGTACGTCCTCGGCGGCCATCGCGAGGAGGACGTCGAGTGGGCGGACCTCGTCATCCGCAATCCCGCCGTTCCCCGCGAGGCGCCGATCCTGGAGCAGGCCCGGCGGCTGGGCAAGCCGGTCCTGATGGAGATGGCCCTCTTCGCCATGACGACGGAGGCCACGCTGGTCGGGATCACCGGCACCAAGGGGAAGACGACGGCCACGAACGTCGCCTACGAGCTGATCGCGGCCTCCGGGACGCCGGCGGTGATGGTCGGCAACATGGGCATCCCCGCCCTCCAGTACGGGGCGCTGTCGCCGGACACCGTGGCGGTCGCGGAGATCTCCTCCTTCCACGTCGAGGGGATGCACGAGGCGCGGCTGTCGCCGCCGGTGGCGGTCTTCACCAACCTCCTGCGCGACCACCTCGACCGGTACGCGACCTTCGAGGAGTACATCGAGGTCAAGGCGTCGATGATCGACTTCCAGGAGCCGAGCCACTGGGCCGTCGTCCCCTGGACCTGTCCCCATCGCGACGTGATCGAGCGGCGCGTCCGCGGGCGGAGGGCCTATTTCGCGGCGGGCGGCGAGCGTCCACCGGGCGAGCACGTGGTGTGGTCGGACGGGACCGCGATCGAGGTCGCGTGGGAGGGCCGGACGCAGCGCCTTTGCGCCGTGGACGACCTGCCGCACCGGGGCGCACACAACGTGGCGAACGTCTGCGCCGGCGTCTGCGCCGCCCTGCTGGCGGGCGTGAGCGCCGAGGTGGCCGCGGAGCGGCTCCCGTCCCTGCGGCCCGTGGAGAACCGGCTCGAGAGCGTCGCGACCGTCGCTGGAGTCCAGTACGTGAACGACACGACCGCCACCACCCCGGACGCCGCGGCCGCGGGCACCCGCTCGTTCCCCGGCCGCGACCTCGTGCTGATCGCCGGTGGGGGGGAGAAGGGGCTCGACCAGGCGATCACCGCCGACGCGGCCGCCGAGCGGGCGCGCGCCGTGGTGCTGCTGCCCGGCGAGGCGACCGACCGGCTGGTCGAGGAGCTGCGCGCCAGGGGACTCTCGAACCTCGCCGGGCCGGTGGCGAGCATGGCCGAGGCGGTCGAGGCGGCAAGCGGCCTCGCGCGCGAGGGGACGGTCGTCCTGCTGTCCCCGGGGGCGACGAGCTTCACGCTCTTCCACGACGAGTTCGACAGAGGCGGTCAGTTCCGCGACGCGGTCCGGGGGCTCGCGGCGGCGGCGGAGCGCGCGCCCGAGGAATGATTTCGCGCCCCCGCGTCGAAGGACGCCCGGATGGCCGCCCCCACGCGCGCGCGCAGGCGCGCGAAGCCGCCCCTCGAGTACTCGATCCTCTACACCGCCACCCTCTGCCTCCTGGCGGCGGGTGCGGTGATGGTGTACTCGGCCTCGTCGGCGGAGTCGCTCCAGTCCGGCGGCGACGCGGCCGGCTACCTCAAGCGCTACGTGGTCTTCGGGGCGCTCGGGCTGGTGGCGATGTCCGTGCTCTCGCGGCGCGGCCTGACCGTGGCCCGCAACGCCACGCCGCTGATCCTCGCGGCCGGCTTCGCGCTCACGATCGCGGTGATGGTGCCGGGCATCGGGGTGACCGTGAACGGCGCCACCCGCTGGCTCGGCGCCGGGCCGGTGCAGTTCCAGCCCTCCGAGCTCCTCAAGGTGGGCGTGATCCTGTTCGCGGCCAGCGTGCTGGCGGCCCGCCCCTCACGGCTCGAGTCGGTCGGGGCGCTCTGCAAGCCGCTCCTGATCGTGACCGGCCTTGCCTGCCTGATCCTGCTCAAGCAGCCGGACATGGGCACGGCGATGGTGATCTGCCTCGCGATGTTCGCGCTGCTGGTCGCGGCCGGCGCGCGGATGCGCCACCTGGCCGCGATCGGCGGCTCGCTCGCCGTGGCCGCCCTGCTGCTGGCCCTGGCCGAGCCCTACCGCCGCGAGCGCCTGATGTCGTTCCTCGACCCCTGGGGCGACGCCGGCGACACCGGCTTCCAGGGCGTGCAGGCGATGATCGCGATCGGCTCCGGCGGGCTGTTCGGCGTGGGCCTGGGGGAGTCGGTCCAGAAGATCCACTACCTGCCGGAGGCGCACACGGACATGATCCTGGCGATCGTCGGCGAGGAGCTGGGCCTGTTCGGGATCGTCGCGCTGGCGGCCCTCTACGGGATGATCGCCTACGCCGGCTTCCGCGCCGCCAAGCTGGCCAAGGACCGCTACGCCAAGCTGCTCGCGGCCGGCGTCACCTCGCTGATCCTCAGCCAGGCGGTGATCAACTTCTTCGCGGTGATGGGCATGGCCCCGCTCACCGGGGTCCCGCTCCCGTTCATCTCGTACGGCAGCTCGAACATGGTGGTCCTGCTGGGGGCGATGGGGCTGCTGCTGAACGTGGCCGCCAACCCCGGCCAGAAGGGGCTGAGGGCGATCGACGGGGGTCGCGGTGAGCGCTCCGCGAGTCGCGATGGCCGCGGGCGGAACGGCGGGGCACGTCGTGCCCGCGCTGGCGATCGCCGACGCGCTGCGGGATAGCGGCGCCGAGGTCGAGTTCTTCGGCGGCGAGCGCGCCGAGGCCGAGCTGGTCCCGGCCGCGGGCTACCCGTTCCATCGCCTCAGGGT
>JALZEZ010000409.1 GCA_030861775.1 Actinomycetota bacterium | reverse complement strand
CTCCAGGACTGCGCCGAGCCGCGCGCGCCCGCGCTCGCCGCCACCCTCGCGCCGCTCGCTCGGCGCACGCACCGCTTCGGCTGCGCGACCGTGTGGGAGCTCAGCCCCTGAGGGCGCTGACCTCGTCCGCCCACGACAGCAGCCGCTCGACGTGCTCCTCGGTGATGCCCACGTGCGTCTCGGTTCGCACGAGCAGGGTGGGGGCCCGGCGCCGCTCGGCCCAGGTCTGGATCTCGTCGTCGAGGTTGTCGTCGATCCAGGCGGCGGGGCGCCCGCCCGCGAACTCCTCGATCGCCTTCAGCTTCCAGTGGGCCGAGCCGAAGGTGGCGCGGCCGTCGAAGGTAAGGGTGGGGAGCTCGGCGTCCAGTCCGAGCGCGTGGATCAGGTACTCGTTGGCCTTCTCCTCCCAGCCGGTGGCCCAGACCAGCTCGAAGCGATCGGCCAGCCGGCGCAGCAGCGGACCGCAGGCGGAGCCGATGCAGTGGAGGATCCCGTCGACCCACTGGTAGGTGCCTGGGGGCTGGTCGTGGCGCTCGAATCCGAACAGGCTGATCACGCCGTCGACGTCCACGAACAGGATCGGGCGGTCGTGCGGATCGTGGCTCACAAGGTTAAGTCTCGAGGGGGCGAGGTTTGCGACTCCGCAACCTTAGGTAGACAAGGGGTTCCACCCCCTACGTGGATGCCTCAAGCAGGCAGGCACTCGCGCCGATAGCACGAACTAACCCGCGGGAAAGCGCCGCTCTCCCGCCGCTTCACCACGAATGAGCGTTCAGATAGGCATAGCCCTCGCAGTCCTCTGCGCCCTGACGACGAACCTCGCGTTCCTCTACAAGCACAGGGGCGCTCGGCGCGCGCCGGACGTGGACTGGAAGCACCCGCTGAAGAGCGGGGCGGCGCTGTTCCGCTCGAAGTGGTTCGCGCTCGGCATGCTCGTCGCGTTCGGCGCCTGGCTGCTGCACGTGGCCGCGCTCGCCCTGGCCCCGCTGTCGTTGGTCCAGGCCGTGATCTGCGGCGGGCTCGTGATGCTGGCCGTGCTGGCCGAGCGGGTCTTCGGCTTCAAGGTCGGGCCGCGCCAGTGGATCGGCGTGGGCTGCACGGCGCTGGGCCTCGCGCTCCTGGCCATCACGCTGCCGAGCGCCGGCGGCGCCCACGCCGGCTACTCCAACGCCGGCATGATCGTCTTCGAGACTGGCCTGCTCGGCGCCGGCATCCTGCTGGTGCTGTTCCCAAAGCTCGGGGCGCCGCACCACCACCACGGCATCGTGCTCGGCGCGGCCGCGGGCATCCTCTTCGGCGTCTCCGACGTGGCCATCAAGGCGCTCACCGGCTCGGTGGCCGAGCAGGGAATCGTGAGCGGCCTCCTCTCGCCGTGGCTCCTGACTTGCCTCGCCGCCTCGGTCATCGCCTTCTTCGCCTCCGCCCGCGGCCTCCAGAAGGGCGACGCGGTGCCGGTCATCACCACCACCAGCGCCGCCGCCAACGTGACGGCCATCGCCGGCGGCATCTCGGTCTTCGGCGACCCGCTCCCCGGCGACACGCTGATGCTCGTGATCCAGCTCTTCGCCTTCGCGCTGGTGATCGTCGCCGCCGCGCTCACGCCGGCGCCGCTGCGCGCCGCGGCCGCTCCGGCTCGCTAGTCCGCCCCGCCGCACGGCCGGTCCGCTGCTAGCATCGCCGGCCTCATGCCGAGCACGAACCAGCTTGTCCGCAAGGGCCGTCGCAAGCCCAAGAAGAAGGTCGCCACGCCTGGCCTGAAGTCGGGGCAGGGGCGCAAGAAGCGGCTGGCCGCGCCGCAGCGGCGCGGGGTCTGCACGCGCGTGTACACCACCACGCCGAAGAAGCCGAACTCCGCGCTGCGCAAGGTCGCGCGCGTGCGGCTCACGAACGGCATGGAGGTGACCACCTACATCCCGGGCGAGGGGCACAACCTCCAGGAGCACTCGGTGGTGCTCGTGCGCGGCGGCCGCGTCAAGGACCTGCCGGGCGTGCGCTACAAGGTCGTGCGCGGGACGCTCGACGCCGCCGGCGTCTCCGACCGCAAGAAGGCCCGCTCGCAGTACGGCGTCAAGGCGAGGTAGAGGGCTTGCCGCGCCGCAACTCCCCGGGCGTCCGTCCGCTCGATCCCGATCCGGTCCACGGCTCGCGGCTCGTGCAGCAGGTGGTGAACAAGGTGATGACCGACGGCAAGAAGTCCACCGCCGAGAAGATCGTCTACGACGCTCTGGAGCAGCTGTCGCGCCGCACGGGGCAGCCCCCGGTCGAGGCGCTGGAGACCTCGATCAAGGCGCTCACGCCCGTGCTCGAGGTCCGCTCCCGCCGCGTGGGCGGCGCCACCTACCAGGTGCCCGTCGAGGTGCCCCAGCGCCGCGCCCGCACGCTCGCCGTGCGCTGGCTGGTGGGCTTCGCGCGCGAGCGCCGCGAGAAGTCGATGTCCGAGCGCCTGGCCGGCGAGCTGGCCGACGCGCAGTCCGAGCAGGGCGGCGCGTACAAGCGCAAGGAGGACATCTACCGCATGGCGCAGGCGAACAAGGCCTTCGCCCACTACCGCTGGTAGCCGCGCCTAGTCCGTAGGCGGGCGGGTGCCCGTCTCCTGCTCCGCCTCGCGCTCGCGGGCCGGGAAGCCGTCGCGCGCGCAGGTCGAGGGGTCGGGGTCGGCGCGGAGCTCGAAGATCGCGACCGGTCCCAGCCGGCCGAGCTGGATCGCGTTGCGGTCTGTCTCGGTCCAACGCGCTTCTCGCGGATAGGCGCTCGACGCACCCCAGGGATAGTTGAACGGCGCGGTGACCACGAAGTCGTAGTCGCCGTCGGCAAGGCGCTCGCGCCACTCGGCACAGCTGGCCACCGAGCGAAACTCACCGTCGCCCCCGGCCACCCCGACGTACTGCACATGGTTCGAGAGGTCGTTCCCGTAGAGCGGATGCTGGAGGAACGACCCGACCACTCCGATGCGGGCGTCGCTGACCTCGCGCGCCCAGCTGTAGGCCGCTCCCAGCGGGGACTCGGAGTCCGTGTAGCGGTGCTCGAAGTAGATGTCGTGGGCCTTGGCGCCGGCCCCGATCGCGCCGCCCGCAAGCACCGCCGCGGCGGCGAGCGCCATCCGCCCGCGCATCCTCCCCGCGACCGCGGCCAGCGCCACCGCTCCCAGCCCGCCGAGGATCGCGACCGTCGTGGGGCGGGCCCCCCAGAGCTCGAAAACGCCTCCGCTCAGCTGGGTGGCCGCGAAAACGGCGGCAAATAGGGGGAGCACCCACCGCTTCCCCGACACCAGCGGCAGGCACACGAGCCCGAGCGCCAGCGCCGGGGTCAGGTGGCGCATGTTCCAGAGGACGAGGTGGGGGACCTCGTCCGGCGATCCGCCCGCGCTGCCCGGCGTGACCGCGTAGGCGATCGCGATCAGGACCGCCGCCGCGCCGAGCGCGCGCAGGAGGGGGC